>JASFVN010000198.1:0-8387 GCA_050049805.1 Gemmatimonadota bacterium | reverse complement strand
CCGACCTGGTGGAGGACACTCGAAGCGCCACGGGTACGGCTCGGGCTGCCAACGCCGATTTCCTCCAGCCCATCCTGGAAGAGTGGATGGCCGACAAAACCCGAACCCAGGTAGTGGACGCTTTCAACGCCGCCGGCATGCCCACCGGCCCCGTCTACACGGCCGAAGACGTCTTCGCCGACGATCACTTCCGGGTTCGGGGGATGCTGGCGGAAGTCGACGATCCCGAGGTAGGCCCCTTCACCTTCGCCCGGAGCGTGCCGCATCTCTCGGCGGCACCGGAGATTCCCCTGGATGCCGCCCCGGCTCTGGGAGCCCACACCCGGGACGTTCTCGTGAACCTCCTGGGGTATCCGGAGGCAGACGTCGAGGGGTTGGCCGCCGGCGGGGTCGTGGGCCTGCCGACGGGCTGAGTCCCTTCCGGAACCCGTCGGCATCTGGCTGCGCGGGCTTCCGGAGTCCCCCTGACCGGGTGGCTCAGCCCTTCAGCAGACCTTTTATCGAGGACGAAACCGCCACTTCTCCTGAGGTCTTGTAGGCCTCGTGGTTCTTCTCGATCCTCCGGGAGTTGTAGAGGTAGTTCACCATCATGCCGGCGGACTGGGTCATACCCTTCCCGGAGCTGTCCGCTCGCCAGTTCAGCCGCTCCACACGGGCGCCATTGCTGAGGTGGAAGTGGGCCACCGGATCCAGGGCTCCCCTGCCCTCCCTTTTCTCGACCGAAAGGTAGCGAGCCGCGAGGCGGAGCAGGATCGGCTTGACCGCTTTCTCGAGCTCCTTGTCCTCCAGCCATAATGCATCCGCAAGGAGGCCCCCGAGCCAGTCCCTCACCTCTTCTTCCACCGTCCAATCCTTCAGCCGCTTCACGTCGGCGGGAAGGAGTACCCTCGAGGCCCCTCCGGACTCGTCTTTTCGCAGGGCATCCTCGAGCCAGGGTTTGAAACCGGGCATGGGAGAAAGGGTGGCGAAGGTCTTCAGCCCCGGGAACTCTTCCGCCAGTTCCTCCACGACCATCTTGATGAGGAATCCGCCGAAGGAGATCCCCGCCAGCCCCTTCTGGGCATTGGATATGGAGTAGAAGATGGCCGTGTCGGCCCTGTAGGGATCACCCACCGGGGCTTTTGCATCCAGAAGATCCTGGATGTTGTCCGCCATACCACGGACCAGCGCCACTTCCAGGAAGATCAAGGGCTCGTCGGGCATCCGCGGGTGGAAGAAGGCGAAGTACCGGCGGTCGTGGTCGAGACGGTTTTTCAAATCCTCCCAGCTCTCCACCGGGTGTACGGCCTCGTAGGCCATGAATTTCTCCAGGAGCGCTCCGGACGCCGTGTTCCAGGAGATCCGCTGGAGCTGGAGGAAGTCCACGTCGAACCAGGAGGTCAGGAGGGCCCTGAGGTCGTCGTCCAGGGAGGACAGGACAGGGTCCTTTCGGGCCAGGGGAATCAGATCGGCCCTCATATCCACCAGGAACTTCACCCCCTGGGGAAGGGCGTTGAAGCGGGTGAGGATCTGCCTGCGAGGAGGCTCCGTGGCCGAAAGGAGCCTTCGGCGAGCCGACTGGCGATCCCCCGGTGTCGCCGCTGATTCGAAACTGGTCAAAGCCTCCCGGACTTCGGAGGCCTGGACGTCGAAGTCCCGGGCGAGCATCCGCAGGAACTCCCACCGGCCCTCCGGATTCAAGCTCAGGTAGACCCGTCCCAATGCGGCAGCCCGGGACCGGGCCAGGATCTCGCCTCCCCGGCGATCGAGGCTCTGCCGCATCAGCTCTTTCACCTGGGAACGGTCCCCTTTGGGGAGATGGGGCCGGAGACCGGCGGCGTCTTCACCATACTCGGCGCCGGCGATGGCCTGCCACCGTTTCTGGAGGTTCTGAATCTGCCTCCCTAGGAAACCCGGTTTGCCCACTTCATCGCCCTCCTGCCGCACCCAGATCCCTGGGGTCGCTGGCGCCCCAGAGAAGGCCGGCCCTCTGGTCCGCCATCACCGCATGAACCCGGGCGAAGTATCCGTCCCTCCCCTCATACTCCTGGAGCACGTACCCCAGGCCTCTCAGACCATCCAGGGCCTCCGCCGAGAACTCGTCGGACTCGATCCGAAGCTCCCCATCGGCAATGAACCAGCGCGGCGCCTCCACGGCGTCCCAGAGAGACAGCCCATGGTCGATGACGTTCACAGCCGTCCGGACGATGGATCCGGGTATGCGGCTGCTTCCAGCCGAGCCCAGCACGAGGAACGGTCCTCCGTCCTCCAGAATCATGGTGGGTGACTGGCTGGTCTTTTCCCGCTGGAAGGGGACCGGATCGTCGTTCATGTCGTAGCTGTAGGCGTAAAAGAACCCCAGCGCCGGATTCACGACCTTCGACCCGAAGTTGGGGCCTATGGATTGGGTGATGGCCACCGCGTTCCCCTCACCGTCCACCACCGAAAGGTGGTTGGTGTCGCCGTCGGGGCTTCCCTGGGTCCCCGGGGGGAGGACGCCAGCGAGGTCGATCTCCCGAACCCGGCTGGCAGCGTGGTCTGCGGAAACCTGGACGGAGTCGGGCACGTGCTCATCCCCTTGGCCGACGTGGAGAGTCTGAGCGAGAATGTGGACGTACTCCGGGTCCTTGGGGTCATAGGCCCCCAGGTCGAAGTGTTCCAGCATCTGAAGCATCTGGATGACAGAGGCCCCGTCGCAGTTCCCGCCCCGGGCTACGATCTCATGGCCCCGATACTCCCCACGGACCACCTCTCCCACCAGGGGACGGTATTGGTCCAGGTCGTCATGTTGGACAAGCCCCCCATGCTCTTCCATGTCCGCCACGATGGCGTCGGCCAGGGGGCCACGGTACAGGGCGTCGGTGCCTGCCTCCGCCATGGCTCTCAGCGTCGTGGCCAGAGCCGGCTGTCGGAGGGTGTCACCCTCTGAATAGAGCGATCCATCGGGCTTGAAGAAGTGCGTGCGAGTACCCGAGTAGAGTGAGAGGCGGTCTTCGTAGGTCCTGAGGTACTCGTGTACGTCGCTCTTTACGACGAATCCCTCCTCCGCCAGCCGGATGGCCGGTTCCATGACCTGAGCCAGGGGAAGGGTCCCGTAGTCCTTGAGCATTTCTTCCAGGGCCGCCGGGGCTCCCGGGATGGGAGCAGTACCGTATCCGTGACCCAACTCCGCCGGTTCGTCCACTCGAAGGGGCGCCTGGGTAGCTCCGTCGATCCCCACCACCGTCCCATCCGCCAGCCGGATCAGGATCTGGGCACGCCCCCCTACGCTGGACATGAGGGGGTCCGTGACCCAGAGGGCGATAGCGGTGGCTGCAGCGGCGTCCACGGCGTTACCCCCGTTCTCCAGGACCACCCGCCCGGCCTCCATGGCTTCTGGCGTCGGAGCCGCCACCATGAACTCGGTGCCCTGGGCGAGACGGTGGCCGGGATCCAGCGTCGCACCGGCGTCACCGGGCATTTCCGCCGCCCCCGGGCCGCCGGACGTTTCAGCTGAAACACCCGAGGTGGTTCCAGGCGATTCCCGGTCCGTCTCGGCCCGGGAGTCGCACCCTGCAAGAAGACCGAACCCCACTACCGCAAGCAGCCACTGAGCCGAAAGGGCCCTCATTGTCATTCGCGCCATATCGCCGTCAATCCAGGAAGAGGGTGACACCAGGACCCGGATCAAACCCCAGAAGGAGCCAGATCCCCAGGTATGCGATCCACACCACGGATAAGGTCATGGAGTAGGGAAGCATGAGCGCCATGGCCGACCCGATGCCCACGTCCTGGTCTTCGTTTCGATACTTCTCCAACAACCCCAGGAGGAAGGGCAGGTAGGCCGACACCGGTGAGATGATATTGGTGGTGGAGTCCCCGATCCTGTAGGCCATCTGAGTCGTGGCCGGGCTCACGTCCAATTGGTAGAAGAGAGGAATGAAAATGGGGGCCAGGATCAACCACTTCGTAAACCCGCTGGTGATGAACACGTTCAGGGCCGCGCAGAAGAGAGCGAACATCAGGATCGTGGGGACCATGCCTACGTCCAGGCCTCGGATCAGGTCGGCTCCCCTCACGGCGATGACGGCTGTGAGATTGCTCTCCTGGAAGAGGTGTATGAAAAGGGAGGCCGGAAGGCAGACAACCAGAAAACTGGCCACGCCGGCCAGTCCTCTCTGCATCATCCTGGGCACGTCCCTTTCCGACTTCAGCTTCTTCGCCGCGAGGCCGTAGGCGATCCCCACCAATACGAAGTAGACGAAGAGGATGGCGATGATGCCCGAGATGAGGGGCGAGCGGGGAAGGAGCTGGCCCTCGTCGTTCCTTAGAAGGGCGTTCTCAGGGACGGTGAAGAAGAGAAGAGCCACCAGGAATGCCACAGTGGCCAGGCCCGCCGCCAGAAGGCCACGCTTCTCGTCGGCATCCAAAGCGAACTCCTCCGGAGACTGGGCCACGAAATCTCCGGGGGGACGGTAGTCGCCCAGATACGGAACGATGACCTTCTCGGTGATGATGGTCACCACCGTGGCCAGGACCAGGGTGGATCCCATCATGCAGTACCAGTCCATCAGCGGATGGACGGCGGCATCCACGGCGAAGTGGCTCACGGCGGACCGGGTGATCCCGGCCAGAACCACGTCGGTTCCGGCTGGAAAGATGTTGGCTGAGAACCCACCGTAGGCCGCCACGTAGCCGGCGCAGACTCCCGCCACCGGGTGGCGCCCCAAAGCAAGGAAGATTGCCCCGCCCAGGGTGGGCGCGATGATGATGCCGGCATCGGAAGCCACGTTGGCGCAGATCCCGACCAGGGCGATTACGAAGGTGATGAGGATAGGCGGAGTGCGTTGGACGATGGTCCGGATGATGGCGGAGAAAAAACCGGTCTGCTCGGCAATGCTCACACCCAGAATCATGATGATGACGAAGCCCACCGGCGTGAACGTGGCGTAGATGTTCACAAAATCCCGCATGGTGGCCTGGATGATGGGCTTCTGGGCCAGGCTCAGGACCCGAACCAGATTCGTGACCTCCTCACCGGTCTCGGAATCGATGGTGACGTAGGAGACCGCCACGCCGAGTTGAGCCAGGAGCACGGACGCACCCACCACCACGCCGATGAGGATGACGAAAACGGTGAAGGGGTGAGGAAGGACGTTTCCTATTCGTTCGGCTGCCCGGATGAACCTGGGGAAAAAGCCTTTGGTGGGTGGGGATGCGCCGCCGACGGAAGTTCCGGCCTCGTCCATCCCGGTCTTTCCTTTCCTCATGCCTCCTCCGACTGGCCGAAGGCACTCCATTCCCCGATCTCCGACATCGCCAGAAGGGATGCTGTCAGCAGTGCCGTTCTCTCGACGATGGAGGAGATGTAGACGAACTCCTCAGGAGTATGATAGCCCTTGCAGATGGGTCCGAGGCCGTCCACCGTGGGTACTCTGGCGCAGCCGAAGAAGTTGGAATCGGAGGTGCCCATGCGGTGCTCTTGCTGAATCGGAAACCCCAACTCGCCACTGACTCCCTTGATGAGGTCCGCCAGTCGCTGGGTTCCCTCCGTCAACGGCCAGGCGCTGCGCTCGTTCATGATGGTGATCTCGGAGCGACACCCGGGGAGGTCTTCTCTTGCCACCACCTCTCCGATGCGCTGGACCAACTCGTCTCTCACCGCCTGATCGTCCCAACGGACGTCGATCAGCGCATGTGCTTCAGCGGAGATGGTAGCAGGACCAAGCCCCCCTTCCACCCTTCCCACATTCACCCGGACCCCTGGGATCTCCCCGTTCAACGCCTCCAACCCGATGGTCTTATGGGCCAGTTCGAGGATCGCGCTGGCCTTCTGAAGATCCACTGCACCCACGTGCTGGTCCCTTCCCCGGCAATCGACCCTGGCCCCGATCTTTCCATTCCTCGATACAACGATCTCTCGGTTCACTCCGGCTCCCTCCACCACCAGACAGGCCAGAGCGTTGTTGCGCTCCTTCTCGTAGACCGGCCGTGAGCGGACGGCTCCGATCTCCTCGTCGGGCCCCAGGACGACCGTGATGGGGATTCGATCCAGGACCCCCGCGTCTGCCAGGGCCAGGACCGAGAAGACCGCCGTGGCAACGCCCGCCTTCATGTCCCCCGCCCCGGGGCCGTGAAGCCGGTCTCCCTCCACCCTGACCTCTTTGAAGGGGTGGTCCGGAGGGAAAACGGTGTCGAGGTGGCATAGGAGGAAGATGGATTTCCCCCGGTCCACCGTGCTCAAGAGATGCAGGTCCCCCACGTCTGCTTGTTTGACCACACGATGGACGGGAAGGACGCCGCCGATTCGATCCAGGACCATCCGGGCAACCTCATCGGTTCCGGCTTTGTTGTAGGAGAAGCTGTTTTGGCGGCTCAGATCGATGATGAACTGGAGTTGCTCGTCGGCATGATCCTGGACGAAGGTCAGGGTTCTGGAGCGGGCTTCTTCCTGGAGCATGCTTGTGTCTGCCTGATGAGGTTTCGCGCAGTTCTCCAAGTCGCAGGAGACGGAGGAGGCGATGGCGATTGTAGCGGCCCCAAACCCGGGTCGCAATCAGCGTTCAACGCTGTTGCCGTAAGAGGTTGGATACGCGAGACTTTGTCCTTATCGAAGCTCCGCTCCACCCGCTCCCGGACCCATCGAGCCGACACATGACCTACCTTGACCGGAAAAAGAAGTCCCCCTCTCCCAAGCCCACCATCGGGTGGCGGGAGTGGGTCCGGCTTCCCGATCTGGGAGTGGACACCATCAAAGTAAAGGTCGATACCGGTGCCAGGACCTCCTCCCTCCACGCCTTTGGGCTCAAGGAGCTGGAGAAGAACGGCACGCCCTACGTCAGATTCGTGGTCCATCCCGAACAGAAACGGGCCCAACCGGCAATCCAGGTGGAATTACCCCTCCTCGCCCGCCGCCGGGTCCGGGACTCGGGGGGTAAGGCGGAGCTCCGTCCCGTGGTTCAAACAGTGGTGGAGCTCATGGGGCAACGGTGGCCCATCGAGGTGACCCTCACCCGTCGGGACGCCATGGGGTTTCGGATGCTCCTGGGCCGCCAGGCCATTCGGGGCCGGTTCGCGGTGGATCCCGGCCGCTCCTTTCTCGGCGGAAAGCGGATCAGGAAGAAACGACCCGGTTCAATGAGGAAAAAAGGCCAATGAAACTCGCCATCCTTTCCAGATCCCCTCGGGCCTACAGCACCCGCCGGCTTCGGGAGGCTGCCGTATCCCGGGGCCACAACGTGAAGGTCCTGGACACCCTGAAGTTTTCAATCGAGGTGGAGCACGGAGCCCCGGACCTCTACTACGGCGGAAAGCACCTGAGCGATTATGACGCCATTCTGCCTCGGATCGGAGCGTCCATCACCTACTACGGAACCGCCGTGGTTCGGCAGTTCGAGCAGATGGACGTCTACACGCCCAACCCGGCTCACGGCATCGCGAACTCCCGGGACAAGCTCAGGGCTCTCCAGATCCTGAGTCGCCACGACATCGGGATCCCGCAGACCGCTTTCGTTCGGAGAAAACAGGACGTGCTTCCGGCCATCGAACGGGTAGGCGGAGCTCCCGTCATCATCAAGCTCCTGGAAGGGACGCAGGGAGTGGGGGTGATTCTGGCCGATTCGGTGAAAGTGGCGGAGGCCATCATCGAAACTCTTCAGAGTACAAAACAGAACGTCTTGATCCAGAAGTTCGTGGGCGAAAGCTCGGGAAGGGATATCCGGGCCTTCGTGGTGGGCGACCGGGTGATTGCCGCTATGCGCAGGACTGCCCAGGGGGGAGACTTCCGAAGCAACGTTCACCGGGGTGGCCTGGCCGAAGCCGTCGAGCTGGACGAGGCCTACGCGGGCACGGCTGTGCGAGCGGCCCAGATCATGGGACTGAAGGTGGCCGGTGTGGACATGCTGGAGGGGAAGCGCGGCCCCCAGGTCATGGAGGTGAACTCTTCACCGGGCCTGGAGGGAATCGAGGGCGCCACGAAGCTGGACGTGGCTGGGGCGATCATCGACTTCATGGTGGGGCAGGTGAGTTTTCCGGAGCTGGATGTACGGCAGCGGCTGTCGGTGAGCGCCAGCTACGGGGTCACCGAGCTCCACCTGGGTGAGGGATCCAATTTGATCGGGCAGACCATTCAGGACTCGGACCTGCGGGAGAAGGATATCGTCGTCCTGACACTTCACCGGGGTCACACCGTGATCCCCAATCCCAAAGGATCCCGAGTGCTCGAGGTCGATGACCGCCTCCTTTGCTTCGGGAAGTTGGAGACCATGCGGGACCTGGTTCCGGCGCGCCGGGCCCGAAAGCGGCCAAAGGTAAAACGATTGAAGACCGAGATCAGGACCAGCGGAGAGCCAGCCTGATGGGAAAGAAGGTCAAACGGAGGAACGTCGGGGTTTGGCCCGGCAAACGGATCGGGCCTGGAGAGCGAGCAG
>JASFVN010000197.1:0-8398 GCA_050049805.1 Gemmatimonadota bacterium | reverse complement strand
CGGCGGGTTTCCCGTAGACCTGTGGATGGTTCAGATGGAAAGCCAGTTCCGAACGGGGGCGGACTGGAGGACCCCCCATGAGATGCACATGAGGGGGACCGCGACCTCCGGAGCCGCCGCCGAGCTGCAGCTGGACATCTTCCGGACGGCTCGTCCGCAAAGTCGTTAGGTTCTCAGGAACATCGCTGGAACGCCGGCAGATGGTTCTCCAGGGAAGCTCTGCGGTTGTTCTCGAACACCATCTGCACGTCGCCCGGTAGGTCGAGACTGAAGTACTTCTCGTAGATCTCGGCGTTCTCGATCTCGGCGGTAACACCTGCCTGGCACGCCGCCGTCAGCGACGAGAACCCGGGGATCTCTTCATCGGACCATTGGCTCTCCGGCACCGGTAGACCCCTGGCCTGGAACAGGCGTGCCAGGGCCTCCGAGTGTCTCACCTCGGCGTTGATGATATTCGCGAAGGGCCGCACCGAACCGAAGTTGTCCAGCACCTTCATATAGATGAGTTCGGCCTTGTACTCGTCCTGAATGGCCTCCTCCATGGCGGCCAGGACGGCCTGGTCCTGTATCTGCATCTCCATCTCCGGGCCCGCCGGCGATGAGCTGTCGTCACAACCCGAAAACCCGAAAGCGGCAATCACCACCGCCAATATCATTCCGGACATTCTCCGTTTCCCCCTGTTCATCCCCATGCTGTTCATCCCTATGTCTCCTGCTCTCAGCGCCCAGCCCTCGGCGTCCACCCCCGGGAACCATCCCTCGGCTT
This sequence comes from Gemmatimonadota bacterium, assembly GCA_050049805.1. Classification (GTDB taxonomy): domain Bacteria; phylum Gemmatimonadota; class Gemmatimonadetes; order Longimicrobiales; family Gaopeijiaceae; genus JABDNZ01. Next base: position 7,632 of record JASFVN010000197.1, on the reverse strand, counting down.
CAACCCTTCAGCGAATACCTCAGGCGCGAAAATATGTTGTTGCTTCATAGATGCGCCGAGGAGGGTTTTCGTTAGATGAGGCCGAAACTCCAGGACGCGGACCCACCCCCTCTCCTTGTCTCCTTCCCCATCCTCTCCGATTATCTCAGAAGGATTCTCCCTTTCCGGCACACTCCAGGCCGGGGACACCGTGGCCTTCACGGTCACGGCGGGAGACGACTACCTGGCCAACACCCGGACCCCGGACGTGCGGTTTCAGCGGGTGCGGTAGCCGAATGCCCTGACGGACGCCGGTTCGCGCGGGTGAGGCAGCCGAAGGTCCGGACGGACGCCGAGAAGACACCACATTCCTGGAGGAGAAGCCCAGGTGGTTGAATCCCCCCTTTTTCTTACCGGCCTCATTGCCGTGGCCACGGCGGTGGCTTTCATCCTTGAACGGCGCGTAGGGTGGCTTTCGAAAGTCGGGGCCTCCCTCCTGGCCCTCATCCTGGGCGCCACACTCTCGAACTCGGGTCTCGTCCCCTCCGCCTCCCCCGTGTATGCGGTCATCGAGGGGCCCGTGACCTCCCTGGCCATCGCCTGGCTCCTTCTGGCGGTGAATCTCTCCGACCTCAAAGTGGCCGGGCCGCGAATGATCGGGGCCTTTCTCCTGGCTTCCGCCGGAACCGCCCTGGGGGCGTTCCTCGGGGCCATGATCTTTTCGGGGACCTTCGGCGAGAGCACATGGAGCCTGGCAGGGGTGTTTACAGGAACCTACTCGGGTGGATCCGTCAATTTCGTCTCGGTGGGAAGGGAGGTGGATCTACCCGATGCCCTCTTTGCCGGAGCCACCGCTGCCGACGCCCTGACCACCGGCATCTGGCTGGCGGTCTGTCTCATGCTACCCATCTGGCTGGGGAGATTCTACAAGGCGGCTGTTCCCGGGGAGGGAAAAGCTAGCGGTCCGGATGAACACGCCCACCCGTTCTTCGACAAGATCCCCCTCTCCACTCTCGATCTGGCGAGCCTCCTGGCGGTGGGTTTCGGCCTGGTGGTCATCTCGGACTGGCTGGGCCGCCTCGTCCCTTCCGTCCCGGGGGTGGTGTGGCTGACCACCCTGGCCCTGGGGGTCGGCCACCTAAAGTTCTTTCGCTCGGAACGGGGGGCCCTCCAACTCGGGAACCTGGCCCTTCACTTCTTCTTCGTCATCATCGGAATCCACTCCCGCATATCCGAGATCCTGGCCGTGGGTGTGGAGGTCTTCTACTTCACCCTGGTGGTGGTGGGAGTCCATGGGTTGGTGGTCTTTGGAGTGGGCCGGCTGGTCAGGATGGATGTTGGATCCCTGGCCGTGGCGTCCCAGGCGGCCATCGGAGGGCCCTCCAGCGCCCTGGCCGTGGCGGTCTCCCGGGAATGGCGTGGGTTGATTCTGCCCGGCATCATCGTGGGTTTGCTGGGATATGCCATCGGGACCTATCTCGGGCTCTCCGTCGCTTTCCTGGTGAGGGGCATGGAAATCGGTTTCTGAGTGTCGTTGCAGGAGCAGGAGTCATGGAGGAGAGATGGTCTTGAATAATTCCGGTCACGGAGGCCCGGCTCCCATCGTGGTCTGGGGAGCCGGAGCCATGGGCGGGTGTATCGGCGCATCCCTCGTCCGGGAGGGCACGGAGGTCCTCTTCGTGGATCGGGCGGAGGACCACGTCAGGGCCATGAACCAGGCGGGGCTTCAGATTACCGGCCCGGTGGAGGAGTTCAGCGTTCGGGTTCGAGCAGCGATTCCGCCGGAGGTGAAGGGCCGGTTCCCTCTGTGCCTTCTCTGCGTGAAGTCCCACGACACGAACGACGCCCTGGACCAGTTGGCGCCCCATCTGGCCGACGACGGGGCGGTGGTCTCGATCCAGAACGGCCTCTGCGAGCACGAGATCGCCGACCGGGTAGGTCCCGAGCGAACCATCGGAGCCTTTGTCAATTTCGGGGCCGATTATCTGGAGCCCGGCGTGATCTACCGGGGAAACCGGGGCGCCACGGTCGTAGGAGAGCTAGATGGAACCCTTACCGACAGGATTGGCCGCATCCATCGACTACTTCAAACGTTCGAACCGAATGCGGTCCTCACCGACAACATCTTCGGATACCTCTGGGGAAAGCTGGCTTACGCTTCCCTCCTCTTCGCATCGGCCCTGACCAACGATTCCATTGCCGACGTTTTAGCCGAAGAATCGTTCAGGCCAACGCTCATGGCGTTGGCGCAGGAAGCCGTGGCTGTGGCCCTGGCCCAGGGTGTGGAGCTGGAGAGCTTCGACGGATTCGATCCGGAGGCCTTCCGCCCTGGAGGGGAGCTCGGACGGGCCGCCTCGACTCTGGACGATCTGGTAGGCTTCAATCGGGCTTCCGGGAAAACGCACAGTGGAATCTGGCGTGACCTGGCCGTGAGGAAGCGAAGGACGGAGGTCGATGCCCAGTTGGGCTGGATCGTCCGATTGGGGGCACGGAAAGGGGTTCCGACCCCCCTCACCCAGGGCGTCATTCAGCAGATCCATGAGATCGAGTCAGGGGCCCGGGCGTTGGATCGGGAGAACATGAGGGAGCTGGGGTAGGCGGAGGAACTCAGAGCATGGACCGCACCGTGGCCATCAGCTTCTGGGGCCCAGGGCGGGAGAAGGCCTCCTGGGAGGGTGCGAAGGGAACCGGAATGTCCGGAGCCGCCACCCGCCGGACCGGGGCCTTCAAATCTCCGTAGCCTTCCTCCGCCACCACGGCGGCCAGCTCGGCTCCATAGCCACAGAAGCGGTTGGCCTCGTGCAGGGCCACGAACCGTCCGGTATGGGAGACGGACTGCAGCACAGCCTCCTTGTCCAGAGGTACCAGGGTCCTGAGGTCCAGAACCTCCAGAGAGATCCCCTCCTCACCCAGGGTCTCTGCGGCCTGGAGTGCGGTGTGGACCCCCATGCCGTAGGTGGCCACCGTGACATCCGATCCCTCCCGAGCTATGGCGGCCCGCCCCAGGGGCACCCGAACATCACCCTCCGGCATTTCCCCTTTTCTCCAGTAGAGGGCCATGTCCTCTACCACGATGACCGGGTCGGGATCGAAGATGGCGCTCAGGAGGAGTCCCTTCATGTCGGCGGGATTCGATCCCCACACCAGCTTCAGCCCCGGTGCGTGAGCGATCCAGGCCTCCAGATTGTGGGAGTGCTGGCACCCGGCCTGAACTCGTCCGCCCTTCACCCGCACCGTAAGGGGAACCGGCGTTTTCCCTCCGCTTAGGAAGCGGAGCTTTGCCGCATGGTTCACCAGCATGTCCGAAGCCAGGGTGAAGAAGGGAAAGAACATGACCTCCACCACCGGCAGCAGGCCCATGGTCGCGGCTCCCACCGCCAATCCGGCGATGGCCGCCTCGCTCACCGGCGTGTCTCGGACCCGTTCCTTCCCGAACCGGTCCAGGAGCCCGTGGGTGGGCCCCATGGGGCTGGGGTGAATGGAGGTTCCCACCCCCTCTCCGGCGAGAAACACCCGCTCGTCCTGGGCCATGGCTGTGGCCAGGGCGTCCTGTACGGCCTGCCCTCCGAAGACCGTTTGTACGGCTGGGGCTTGCCCTGGGCCCGGGTCTGGCCCCCGCGCCACGTCTTCGCCTGGATCTGCGTCTTCCCCCCCAGGCACCTGCCTCCCTGGAGGCACGTCGTCGCCGGACGGCGGGCCTTCTTCCACCGGCTCGGCCCACAGGTGCTCCAGGGCCTTCTCGGGACGGGGATCGGGGCTCTGAGTAGCGAACGAGACAGCGGCGTCGACCTGCTGCCGGGCCTCTGCCCTGAGTCCGTCCACTTGGCCGGGGGTGAGACTACCGTCGGAAAGGAGGGTCCGGGTGTAGTTTTCGATGGGATCTCGACGGCTCCATTCCTCGAGCTCGGTAGGGTCCACGTACTTCTGAGGATCTGCTTCGCTGTGCCCGTGCATCCTGTAGGTCACCGCCTCGAGCAACGCCGGCCCGCCTCCCTCTCGGATCCGGCTTGCCAGTCGTTTGGTGGCCTGAAAGACCGCGTCGGGGTCGTTCCCGTCCACCGTCTCTCCTGGGATGCCGTATCCCGGTGCCCGGTTGGCGACGCTGCCCCCTGCCAGGTGCACCTCCAGGCGTTGGGCTCCGGCCCAGTGGTTGTTCTCGCAAACGAAGAGGAGAGGGAGCTTCCAGGCGGCGGCCAGGTTCAGGGCCTCGTGAACGCTGCCCTCGGCGGCGGCGCCGTCACCGAAGATCACCACCGTGATGCCCTCCTCCCGCCGGTAGTGCTGGGCGAAGGCGGCCCCCACCGACATGGGCGGGCCGGCTCCCACCACCGTAGACGTCATGAGAGCGTTGACCTCGGGGTCGATGAGGTGGAGGGTGCCCGATTTGCCCTGGTTCACTCCCGTTGCCTTGGCCATGATCTCGGCCATCAGGCTGTTGGGATCCCCTCCCCGGGCCAGGAGATGGGCGTGGCTCCGATGGTTGCTGACGAGGACGTCCGACTCATTCAGTGCCTGGAGTACGGCGACGATTCCCTCCTGGCCCGAGGAGAGGATCTGGATCCCGGGCAGACACCCTTCCTCCCGGGCCATCCCGGAGAGGGCGTCGTCGAACGCCCGGACCAGAAGCATGAGCCGAAGAATTTCTCGCCGTTTCGCCCCATCGGGCTGTGTCATAGCTACCCCGCGATCACCATCCGGAACTTGAGTTCCTTGGCGAGCTTCATGGCCTGGGCCCGGACACGCTTCCTGACCGCCGCCATGCCCGCCTTGGTCATGGCGTTGTACTGAAGCTGGTAAAAGAGAATGATCTCGAAAGCCGCTGAAAGCATCCAGTCCACTTCCGACTTGTATCCGCAGACCGCCAGGGCCCCGGTGCGGTTGAGGAAGTTACGGATCCTGGTCCCGTGAATGTCCAGCGTGCCGCAGGACCCGAAGTGGATGATCCGCTTTTTGCACTTTCCTTCCAGACGCTCCTCGAGCTCTTTCAGGTCGATGCCTGAAGCGGATCCGTGCCCTACATGAAGACAGCCGGCCGACCCGTGGAATCCCAGGTAGAGGATGGGGTAGCGGTTGTACTTCTTGAGGGTCCATCGCCCGAGATAGTAGTTGAACTCGGTGAGAGTCCCCACGTCACGGCGGATGTAAGGCACCGAAGGATATCCGGACTTCTCCAGGAGCTCCAGAACGGGCCCGATGGAAGTCCGGCTTTTGAGGTCCGGTTCCCAGTCTCCCTCGAGACAGAAAACCCCTTTGACGCCTGATGCGGACATGCGCGGTATCCCCGGGTTGCGGCTCCCGGGAATCTACGGCCCCATGGGGCCGAGGGCACTTCCATGCCCGGGTCCTCAATGCCGACGATGGGTCCAAGGCATCGGCGTCCCAGCGACCCATGGCCCGGCCCCTGAGTGGTTCGAAGTATTGTGAACACTGGATCCCCAGGACTTGATTGTCCTTCCGTCGACTGCCATATACATTTGTATATGGCGCACAGCGAGGGAGGAATCCAATGCGAAGAACGGCCCGAGTCTTCATGAATAACCGGAGTCAGGCGGTGCGGCTGCCCAAGGAATTTCAGTTCGATACCAACGAGGTGTTCATTCGGAAAGATGGGGAGGAGGTCATCCTATCCCCCCGGCACACGGAGTGGGGTGACTTCTTCACGGAAGGGCCCGTGGCGTCGGCCGAGTTCATGGAAAATGTGGAGGATCTCCCGATCCAGGAGCGGGACAGCTAGTGGTCCGCTACATGCTGGACACCGACATCTGTTCGTATGTGATGAAGCGTTCGAGTCAGCGGCTTGTGGAGAGACTATCCGAGGTACCGGTGACGGAAGTGGGGGTATCCGTGGTGACCAAGGCTGAGCTTCTGTACGGAGTCCGGGTTTCCCCTCATCCGGCTAGAGACGGCGAAGCCCTGAAGGCGCTCCTGTCCTATGTGGCTGTCCTGGATTTCCCGGAGGCGGCAGCCGAAGATTACGCTGATATCCGGGCTGACCTCAAGCGCCAGGGGAAGCTCATCGGCGCCAACGACCTCCTAATCGCGGCCCATGCCCGGAGTCTGGATCTCACCCTCGTCACCAACAACACCGCTGAGTTCTCCCGGGTGAAAGGGCTGGACTTGGAGAATTGGGTGGAGTGAGGAGGGGCTTTCCCGAGACCACCCTACTCCCGCTCTCCGGCCGATTCCGGTTCGGGGTCCTCCGGCCCGAGCTCCAAAGGAGCGGCCGAGAACCCCAGCTCCTTCCGCTCCTGGGCAACCATCCCATTCTCGATGAGATCCGTGATCTGATCCTTTTCCACCCCGAGCATCCCGATGAAGATGGGAATGGTTTTCTTTCCCCAGAGCCGTCGGATACCCAACCAGACCCGACGAACCCACCCGGCCCGCCGGCGGGTCTGATCCAGGTCTCGGACCCTGACCTCCAACATCTTTTTCCCGATGGTAGGCTGGACGGCCTCCACCTCGGTCCATGGAATGAACAGGGTCGAGCCACTGAAGGAGGTGCGGTCCGTGATGCCTTCCGCGTCCACGAGCAGACGTGGCCGCGGATCCAACCCCCTCCGCAGGAAGAAGAACCCGTTGAACCCCATGGCTCCCGTGAGAAGCCACCGGAGCAGCCCGGATCCCACCGGATCGAGGAGCGTCAGGGCGAAGTAGAACAGGAAAAAAGCGGCCGCTCCCAACTCGCCCCAGCGCTTGCCGTGGTAGGTCTCCAAGGGGAAGTCGGATTCAGATTCCATTCGCCTCGATCATCCTGCCCTTCCCTCCCAGCTTCCGATCGATCCGGTCCATGATGGGCCTCAGGAGCAGGGCGACAGCCACCCCGCCGGCAATGGTCCCGATACGGGACTGGAAGCCGAACACACCTTCCAGGGTTTCCGTGATGGCCGTCTCCATGGTGATGAAGATGACCACGGCCACCGCTCCGGCCGCACTGGCCACGGTGGTCTTGCGGAGGACAAGCCTCGAGTCGAAAGCCCCTTTGTAGAAAATGGCCAGGGCGATACAGGTGAGCGTCGCCCAGACCATGCCGACATGGAGCCAGGCGTTCCAGAGGGGCCGATTGATAGCGAAGATTCCCAGAGCGTGGATGATGTTCAGAGCCTGGTAGATCAACTCGTTCGCCACAAAGACGACGGCGGCTTCCATGAGCCAGAAGATGCGCTGCCGCTCCTCCTCCGAGCCCCTCCTGTAGCCGGCGTAGAAGTAGATGGAGGCCATCAAGCTCACGACGAGGACGTGGCCTGTGTAGACCAGGTGAGACGGAATGGTCAATGCCAGGGTCTCGAAGAAGAGGGCCACGGGCCAGAAGACTCGGGGCTCGAGGAGTGCCGCCAGGAAGGATGCGGCGGGCCGGGTCAGCTTCCGATTCCCCAGGGCCAACACATCGGCCTTTTCGAGGGGGCGAGGAAAGAGCTGGGCGAACCGAAGGGCAGCCGTGTGGAAGAGGAAGTCGTTGGCCATGATCAGGGGCCGGAACCACATGCTCTCTTGATTCAGATTCCCGCCGACCACCCCCCACCAGGTGTAGATGCTGAGAAAGAGGACTCCGAAGAGGGCTCCCGACTGCCTGGGAGAAAGCCACACGATGAGGATTCCCAAAGCGGCAAAGGCTGGCGAGGCCACATAACCACCCAGATCGGGCAGCAACGC
>JASFVN010000196.1:0-8460 GCA_050049805.1 Gemmatimonadota bacterium | reverse complement strand
GAAAACCGCCCCTTCTGGTCAAGGCTGTTGCGAGAACGCTTTGGCAGAGAGGTGGCTCTGGAGGTGGATTGGGACACCTTCATTGCCGGGTCGGAAGCGGCCGGGTGGCCCCTGTATCCGCTGAACATTCAGAGGGCAGGTGTCGAACGGCTGCTCTATGCGATCACCGGTCTGATGGATCGGGACGAGAAATTCAAAACCGCCGCCAGGGATCGAATCGAATCCCTGTATATCGCCAACGCATCGGATATCAAGGGTGTGAGGCTACGGTATCGCAAGGGCCGTTTGACCTATCGCTGCTTCGCTGGAGACTGGAACGGGTACTACTCCATCGACAAGATACGATGGGACCTGAAAGGCAGGATTGTAGGAAAAACCAGGATAAGGAAGCTGGTGGAACGTTGGATGGAAAACCTGTCCGACCACCAGACGATGGAACCGGAACCGCCGCCCGTTCCAGAGGAGCTCACTCCGGCTCCCTCCCCACCCGTTCCAGAGGGACCCGCTTCGTCTCCCGCCCCGCCGGTCCCAGAGGGACCCGCTCCGTTTCCCGCCCCGCCGGTCCCAGAGGGACCCGCTCCGTTTCCCGCCCCGCCGGTTCCAGAAGAACCCGCGCTGGCTTCCCGCCTATCGGTTCAGGACAAACCTGGGGGTGTGATCGAGGACTACGATGCCTCACTCCGGGCCCAGCTGGAGTCTCTTTATGACCATTTCATCAGAGCCGTCACCGAGAAGGACCTCGATGGCCTTCTGGACCTGGTCAGGATCTCCAAGACCGATGAAGAGACGCTGCGGAGGGAGATGTCCTCCGATGGTTTCGTCAGCTTCGCGGAATGGATGCTCACCGTATACCCATCATTGGAACAAACCACTTTTGTGTCACTGAAATCAGAGGATGATGGCCTGTCCGGCTACTACATGGCGTGGGCCCCCCCGTATTCCGACGACTACCTGAACCTGACGCTCATCACGTTCGAGGAGACGGGCGGGCGGTGGAGGATCGTGTTTCGAATCAGTGGAACGCCGAGCGCGATCCTTCAGGTCCGGAAGGATGAAGACGTCGTGGCAAAGGCACAGGAGGTCATGAAAACGAATCCTCTCCTGGAGTTGAAACACCCGGAGACCGCGGACCTTTCGGCTCCGGAGATGGTCGAGGCAGAATTGTCAGAAGAAATGTCCCGCCTGAAGGCAGAATTCCAGGCAACCTTCAACACTATGTACAGGGCCCTGGAGGACCAGGACCTGGACCTGTTTCTTTCAGCGGTCGTTCTATCAGATGAGGACGAAGAGAAGCTGCGGAGAAAAACCAGAAATCTTTTCAGAGCAATCCTGGAGAACACACCCGACCCATCGGAAGCCATCTTTGTGACGATAAGGACCCGCGGCGAAGACCAGGCTGGTTTCTATTTCGCGGCGCCATACCCACAAAACCCATCCTTCTTTTTTGTCTACCTGAAACCCTTCGTGTATCGCGAAGGAAGATGGAGAATGGTGTTCAGTCTCGAGCACGATCTGGCGATGAATATGAGCATCGCGACCTCGGAGGGTGATCTTCCTTCCCGGGCGATGGAGGTCATTGACAAGATCGACTTGCTGAACCTGGAGTTTGCGATGTCATTACTCTTCGAGGACATCATCCAACAAGATTCAGCAAGCTCCGAAGACGCGAGATGACTCCATCCACCGCACCATCGAACACCGGTCGCAGAACCCCATCAAACCCACCTCAAAGTCTCGTGTTCGATTTCGTTCTGGTCCAGGAAGTCCCCGATTCGTGAGAAGCACTTGTTCCCGCGGAACCGTTCTGCGAGGGCTTCCAACAGCCCCCTCCGATCTCCCGCTTCGACATTCAGTAGTCCATACAGGGCGTCCACGCCTTCGCCGGGGATCGTCATAACGTACTCGTAATCGCTGTCTCCCCATGCCTCTTCAACTGTCTTGCCGATGTCGTAGCCGTCAATTATCAGCTTCTCCGCTTCGAAACGGGCTTCGATATTTACCTTGATGTCGTCGCGTTCGAGGTGAAAGAGGGTTACCGATCTTTTCATGACGGGGTCCCTCCTGTCTGCGGGCCGTCCCTTCGGTGGCGATCAGTTGGGTGGCGATCAGTTCGTTCCATCCTTCACACGTTCCAACTTTCCATTTCCCGGTGTGCGGGGCACCTGCAGGATTTCATGTCGGGGTTCGGGCACGTCTGGATCATCTGGACGGCCTTGTCTCCCTCCTCCCGGGAGATGGGGCCGGTGGCGAAGAAGTTCTCCTTGTCGGTGAAGAACTCTTCGATGTAAACCCATATGCTGTACATGTTGCAGGACGTGCACAGAAAGTAGACGCGCGTCTCCTCGTCACCCATGACGCGAAGGCAGATCGACGCCGCCTTCTTGTCCAATCCGCCGAGGTCCGCCCCGCACTTCCGACATTTCATCGACCACGGCACGTCAGGATCTGTCATACCGCCCCTCCGGGAGATGGCCGGACTGATGGAGATGTCTGGCACAAAATTGCGTACCCTATCAGGTGGGGTAAAGGTGAAAGGGCGGAGGCGGGACCAAGGGCTGGGATGATTCCAGCCGTCGCCGTGCAGCAGGTAGGTCAGCTATTGGACATGGACACCTGTTTGGATGTGGCATCTGTGGGGCCAGACTAAATGAAGTCGCTAAAAGTATCCGTGTCCTTCGGGTTGTGAATGAGGAGAACCAGGACCTTTCGATGGAGGCGGAACAGATTCTTGCGGAACTCCCGCGGTTGTTGAATAACATTTAGAGGTGATGGGCACTCCCGGAGCATTTGGGTTTCGCCGGACGAGCGGTCAGCTGACCGCAGCCATGCTGCACCCTCACTTCATTCGCGGCCCTTCGGGTAAGTAGCTGACGGTGCTTCCAGCAGCCCGAGAGGCACTGGCAGACGTCAGAACGGCAGTTGGATGCGGTCGGATCCTGACCAGGACAAAGAGATACTGAAAAGGAGAAGAAAAGCCATGCAATCCCCTCATCCCAAGGACGCTCTCCTCGCACAGGCGCGCAGTGATCTGGATCGTTGGTCTCGAGGAGATACAGAAGGGTACGGGCAGTCTGCAGCCACTGACGTCACCTACTTCCACAACGTCCCTGCTGGCGCTCGGGTAGACGGAATCCAAGCTTTTCAGGAATTCCTCTCCGGGCTGAAGGGGCTGATTCCGCCGCACGAATACAAGCTGATAGACCCCAAAGTCCAACTATACGGCTCGGTGGGGATCCTTACGCTCCAATACCATGCAATCTCGCCGGACGGAGAACTCCTGGCCAAAGGCAGGGGGACATCCGTTTACTACGAGACAGGTGGTGCCTGGGAAATGGTGCATACCCACTGGTCGGTCTTTGATGAAGGCTCAGCCGAGTCCGTCTGACTGGAAGGGATCCTGGTCGGGTGGGGGGTCGGCCGAAGGTGGTCTACAGCCCACCTTCTGTTTGAACATCCTGCATTCCGGCACAGAAGAGAGAGACCTGAGGTGGAGCGCGTGGATCGGTCTGTAAGGGGCCTGCGCCCTTCCGCTCGTGCCCTCACCAGCTGCGCTGGAAAGGCTCAGAATCAATCCCTTCTCAGTACCGCCGGCTCAAGGAAAGTGGAACATCTTCGAGGGTAACCGAAAACCGCTGGTCTGCCGCGCACCCGACTTCGCCTCGTGGCCCTTCGCTACCCTCGCACTAGGCCGGAAGCTATCGAAACTCACCTGCACTTCGTCGGGCCTCCTCCAGAACCTCATCAGCTCTTGCGAGGGCAGCATCCGGAATACCCACCCGGTAGGCTCTGAGTGTGATCAGATCCGTCTCAGGGTCCCTGGTCAGAGCGTAAACCACGTCCTCGCGGATCGTGAAATCCCTCCATGCTTCCTGAAAGTCCAGCTTCGCCAGATACACACCGCCTGCGGAAAGGACGTGGAGCGTAGCGCTGCCGGCCCCGAAGTCATCAGGGTTTTGTTCGAGGAAAGCGGCGAATCGCCCCGAAGGGTCAAACCGTAAGGGACCGAAGCGGCACTTTACCTTCCACCTCTCCTCCATCACCACCAGGTTCTGCTCGATGAATTCAGGGGGGAGCCCTCTGCCGGCCAGGTCGCGCCGCAGCTCGGAAAGCGCTGAATCCCGCTCGGAGTCCGAGACAACTTCGATGGGGAGATCCAGCTCGATCATCCCTCGGAGGGCGCCATGCGGGTCGAATACCTGGATCTGAGGAATGGTGAAGCGCATTCGAGCCGCTCCCCCTGCCCAAGGGGAGAAATCGGAGCATCGAACGCCCTGCTCTTCGGGCAGCGGATCAAGACCGAGAGATGTGAAGGCGGCCGGATTTCTGCCTTCACTAACGGTGACCCAGTCTCCAGAGGACGCCTCACCCGGATCGGAAAGGAACTCTCCTTGAAGGAGCAACTCCCCGGTGCCCAAGAGGAATCCACCCCATGTCTGCCCGTGGATGTGAAGGGAGGAGAGGTATTGTCCATCCAAGTCGAGGTATTGGATGTTGCTCTTACCTCCGTCGAGAACGACCAACTCATCCCCGTCGGGAAACGCGTCCAGCAGCCGTCGAAACTCCCCCGGACCATCCCCGGGCCGCCCCACGGACCCTCGCACCTCCCCGGACGTGGACATCAAGTGAACCTGATTCGCAGGGGGATCCACGACGGTGATAAGGTCCCGTTGCGCATGAACTCGAGAGGCATCCATCCAACTGGCTTCTTGTACGGCCCAGAGTTCAGTAACCAGGCCTTCCGTCGTCTCCAGAAGGGGGGTGCCGGGGTTGGCTATGGTTTCGACCCCATCCCGCATTTCTACCGACCCGGTCCAACGGGGAGCTTCCGAGCAGGCTGAAAGAGAGAGCCAGAGCAAGAGTGGGGGAGTAGAATACCGAGTCAGTTCATACCGTTTCATCGACAGGTCTTCCCTTTTTGTTATCACCGGATGACAACGCCCGGATTCAGGGCAGGCCTTGGAGCGCGTTGACGCGCAATACCCAGTAGGCTGCGGGTAAGCCACGGGCCGGTCCCTTCCCGGTCCTTCGCCTCACGCCCTTTGATGAAGGTAAGGAAGCTTGGTGTTGCCCGGCTACGCCGAGCTGCTTGCCCATACCAGCGCGATCACGCTGGTGGTGATCTGTGATCGGGACAGCTTTCTCCCCATGGGATTGACTGGTCTTCATCCATGGCTGGGCTGGGTACCAGCAGGAGTGGGTTCCCCAACTAGAACATTTCTCCAACAGCCATCTGGTTGTGGCGATTGACCTCGCAGGCCACGGGATTTCGGGCAACAACAGAGAATCGTGGACGATGGGTGCCTTCGGAGAGGACGTGGCTGCGGTGGTGAAGCAGTTGGGAATCAAGAAAGCCGTCCTGATTGGGCATTCCATGGGCACACCGGTGATCCTCGAAGCCGCACAGAGGTTCCCACAGGAGACTGTGGCCCTCATCCCAGTGGACATGCTGCACAATGTTGAATCGACCTATGCAGAAGGGCAGATTGAAGACATGGCAGAGGAGTTCATGGCGTCTTTGAACAATCCGACTCACGAAAGCCTGGAAATATGGTTTCGGCCCTCTGTCGATCCAACGTTAGTGGACGCCTATATCGAGTACTGCAATTCGGTATCCCAGGTAGGATGGGAGGAGTCCCTCAGGGAGGTACTGGCATGGGTTTCCAATGACCAACTCGAGGTCTTGCAGGAGACTACTGCACCAGTCCATTGCATCAACGCTGACAGGCCGGTTACGGATGTCGAGATGGCAAGGAAGTACGTCCGGCCGTTTGATGTCACCGTTATTGCGGGAGTGGGCCACTCGATCCATTGGGAAGTGCCAAACGAGTTTAACCGGGTGCTTGAAGAAGTCCTGAGTACCATCAACCCATAGTACGACAAGAATCTCCACTCCTCCCTGGAGGCTTCATGAAAAGATTCATAGCAGTTGTAGGACTCGTTTTGCTGGTTGGTTGTCAGGCTCCACCCGCTGAGATGACCGAAGCCGAGATCGCTCAGATCGAGGCGGATGTGGTCGCCCTCGACCAGGCCATGGGTTCGACGGTGGCCGCATGGGACCTTGAAGCCTTCCTGGGTTTTTTCAGTGAGAACTTCAGCTGGACTCTGAACGGCGAGGCCCATCACAGCCTCGAAAGTTGGATCGAACAGGTTACTCCGTTCTTCTCGTCCGACGAGTCCCTCGACGGATGTGAGTTCGTCAATCGCCGAGTCCAGGTTCTGACCCATGAGGTCGCGATTTCGACTTCCGTGGTGAATTGTGTGGCTCCCTCTCCCGAAGGCGCGGTCCTCGTGATTGATCACACCTGGACCGCCGTTTGGGCTAAGGAGGAAAGCCAGTGGAAGATCGTGAATGTCTCTGAGACCTACCGGCCAACGGAAGCTGAAGGTTGACCCGCCCCTACCGAGCCAGGAGGAATCCGATATGAGAGCGCTTTCCGCTGTCGCCGTCCTGATACTTGTCGCCGCTTGCCAGGCCCCACCGGCTGAAATGACTGAGGCCGACGTGGCCCAGAGTCTGGCCGAGACTGAGGACGCAATCGCCGATCGTTGGACCTCCTTCCAAACCGCCCTCTTGGGTTCCGACGCTGACGCATTCTTGTCGCATTGGACGGAGGACATGAGGTTCTTGGAACCGGGGATGGACTTTGGCCGGGATGAATACGAATCTCTCTGCCGAGAGGTTTGGGGCTCCGGTGGGGCGATCACAACCTTCGAAATTTGGCCGTCTGACACCTTCGTTCACGGTGACGCCGTTTATCAGGTGGGACAGTACCGTGAGACACTCCAATTCCCAGGAGAAGGCCCGGAGGAGTCCCACAACAATTTCTTCGCGCGGTGGGAAAAGGGGCCAGACGGCATCTGGCGGATCGACAGGTTCGTGGCCGGGCCGGTGGATGCCTCCGCCGAAGGCTAAACGACCCTCGGAGAACAAAAGGAGCATTTCATGCGAACGCTTGCCGCTGTCATCATCTTGTCGCTTGTCGCTGCATGCCAGACTCCACCAGCCGAGATGACGTTGGATCTGGAGGCCAACAAGCAAGTGGTTCGTGATCTCTTTGGTGCAATTGACGCCGGAGATCTGGACCGAGTGGAGGAGTTAGTGACGCCTGACCTGGCCCTTTCCGCACTTGGAGGCACCGAGGAGTTTGATGTCACGGTTCTCAAGCAAATGATCCAGGCCTTCTACGCCTCCTTTCCCGACAACACCCACGTCATCGAGGGCATGGTGGCAGAAGGCAACCTTGTGGCCGTCGCGTTGGTTCAGTATGCGACGCATGAGGCCGACTATGAGGGCGTCCCCGCAACGGGGAACAACGTCACCGTCCCCGCAATGCACCTGATGGAGATCTCGGACGGTGCGGTCAAACGGTGGTGGGCAATCGAGGACAATCTTGGCCTCATGCAACAAATTGGGATGCGACTCGCACCTGCCGGTGAAGGCTAACCCACCTCTCCCGGCTTCCGGCATCGATCCGCTTCCCGGACGATCCGACGTTTGTATTTCAGCGAAAACCGGCGTCGCTTCGGCTTTTCCAAGACCCTACCTCCACCCCTGTGGTGAGAGTACTTCCCATCATCACGTTCATCTCGTTTCCCAACCGCCCTCTACAGTAAACTCCCCAGGGGTCAGTGTCTCACTCATATTGGCAGAGAGGGGCGAAGCGATCCGACACCAAGCTGATTGAAGGTGAAGAGGAGTCTCTGCTGAGTCTTGAAGAGGATCTGGAGCCCAAGAGGATCGGGTAGAGTTTCTCCTGTTCATTTTCCTGACATCAGCAGAAGACTGATTCAGGTCGTGAATCATCCACCAACGCTAAGCCTCCACTGGTCCTTCCCCTGGACGAGCACCACCGTCCCACCAAGGCTCTCAGCCGAAACAGATACTCGGATTCCTTAAGGTCGAGGTAGGCCTGAAGAGGGCTCACAAACCAGATTCCCTCTCGCTTCTCTCGCCCGTCGAACACTCCTGGATCCTTGGCCACCACCAGCCAGACATTCGTCCCGGATTCAGTTTCTCGGAAACCCAGTTCACTGAGGATTTCCCGATCTGGCCAGCGGCGGAGGAACAGCGTGGAAAGGCGGAAGGTAGCGAACCGGGAGTAGGCCCAGGCCGCTGCCAGCCCGGTCACAGCGTATTCCAGCTCCCATCGTTCAAGAATCGCCGCGCATTGCCGTACCGTGGTCCGGGACGTGTTCACACTCCGGGCGATTTCCCGGTCCGAACACCCCAGGGCCAGGGAGAGATGAACCAGAACTCTACGTGGTACCCCAGGTGGGGGCGGCTAAGGGTCCGGCCACCGGAAGATCGGGTTCCCAGCAGGTCTCTTCAAAATTTAGTCAGTCTATATAAATTCTTTAAGCTTGCATATTTTTTGTTGAAGGCGTATCTATCGTGGAATGCCACGCCCAAATCTCCAGGAACCTGCTGAGCGTTCCCGACCTGTCCAGTTTTCGTCGAAG
>JASFVN010000016.1:0-34548 GCA_050049805.1 Gemmatimonadota bacterium | reverse complement strand
GCAGGTCCGACGCTAGTCCCCGGCATCAACCTCTCCACCGCATAACTCTTAAGTACTGCACCCACCGGCTCTTCCCGTAACGTCTAGATGGTGACCATCGGTTCCCAAAAGGTGTTGGGAGGACGGTTCGAGTTGGGCGCCGAGGCGGTGGGATTGGCGGTTGGTGGTTGTGGTAGTGGCCTCTCTGGACTCAACCGAACCCACCCGTTCCTCCGGGCCCAACCGTCTCCCACTGGAGAAGAGTAAGATCTCCTCCCAACTACCGGCGTCCCTCGCAGTCCACCCACACCACCTCACCATTCGCCGCTTTCGACAGGTGCAAGATGTCCCGGATGTTTGGAGGCGAGCAAGTCTTTCGGTTCCGACGCATCCTGGGCAACGGAGGATGGGATGATTGGCGAACCTCAGGGGCGCGGACGGAGGGACCCTCCGGGGGAGGATGATGGGGTTCGGCAGGCCCCGGCCTTAAAGGAGTGAGATGTAGGGGCGCTCCTGGGCCGGAGCAAACCGGAACCGGTTCGACGGCTCGCACATATTGACGTCAAGGGTTCTTAGTTTCTATCCTTCAAATGCGCGGTCGGGAGTGGGTTTGCACTGGCGAGCCCCAGCGAGCTTTGTTCGCCCCGATCGCGCCTTCTTTTCACGGCCAGACCCTCTCGGTTTCGACGTGTGGTTGGCAGTTCTCCCGCCACAACCTGACCACTGTTTTCTCGCTCCTTGACCAGGTTTCCTCCCTACACCCCGACTCTCGGATGATCCGCGCATATCGATTTCGAAGGAAGGCCAGGCAGTCGACAAGCTGGATTAGCCAGCTGTCCTGGGATCGAACGTAGTGGACGGTGTCCAGGAGGTAGTGGATACCCCTGGCACGGTAACCGGGCCCCGTCCCGTGGTCTCGCCAGAATGCGAAGCTCTGGATAATCTCCCGATCGACTTCTTTTTGCTCATCGGCCACAATCAGACCGAAAACCGGCGACGAACCTTCTTCTAGACTCTTTCCCTCGGGTTGACGGGCCTCCAGCCATTCGTCAATCCGCTCGATGAGATATCGGAAGGCCAGCTTGTGCGGATGTTCGGGCTGATATGACCTCTCCTTTGCTCTCTCGGCATGCTCAGCCTTGTCGATCCCTCTGACGAAGAGCCGGCCTTGGTTTCGGCCGATGAGGGAAACGATCTCTCGGTAGAGGGAGACCCTTTGTGCGGGAGTCAGGTCCCGACATTCGCCTCGTCCCTGGAAGAGGTGGCTCCCGTGGAATTCGAATTCGGGGTGCCGAGCTCGGGCCCCGAAATAGCGGAGGGAAAGGGCAGACATTCCCTCCTCGATGGATCTCACGCTCTGTGGGGAAACCGCCATGGACGCCAGCCAATGAAGTCGAAGGGCTGACTATTCCCCGCCCAGTTGATCCAGGGGATTCCGGATCCGCGAGAGATCGCGGTTGGTCACGTGGGTGTAGATCTCGGTGGTCCGGCTGGAGGCGTGGCCAAGGAGTTCCTGGATGTACCGGAGATCGGTTCCGGCTTCCAGGAGGTGGGTGGCGAAGCTATGGCGGAGGGTATGGGGCGTGACCCTCTTCCGTATTCCCGCCCTCACCCGGGCTCTGGACACCACCTTCTGGACGCTCCGGGTGCTCACGTGCCTTCCCTTGTGTTGGCTGGGAAAGAGCCAGCGGCCGGCGCTCTCGTTGCGGAAGAGAAGGTGCCGCTCCACCGCTTCTTCCGCCCGGGCGCTCAACAGGGTATAGCGGTCCTTTCTACCCTTTCCCCCGCGCACTCTCAAGAGGCCCCGGTCGGATTCCAGATCCTCGGGACGAAGGCGTACCAGCTCACCCACCCGAAGACCGCTGGAATAGAGGATCATGACCAGGGCCCGGCTGGTGGGGTGGGTCACGGCGTCGAGGAGTGTACTCACTTCTTCCTTGGAAAGGACGGTCGGCAGGCTTTTTTGCCGTTTTGGTCTGGGTATGTCCCGTAGAACCCTCGGGCGACGGAGGACTGTTTCGAAGAGGAAGCGAAGGGCGCTGACCACCTGGCTGTGGGCCGACCGGGAGATTCCTCGCTCCTCCACCAGATACACCAAGTAGCGACGAACTTCTTCCGTGTCCGCCTCCGACAGGGGCGCCTCCGACCATTCGGCGAATCGTCGGCCGTACCCCAGGTACACCTTTCTCGTCTTGGGGGAATAGCCGGCCAGGACCATGGCGCGGCTCATCTCCTGCAAAGTGTCCGCTTCTTCCGGGAGAAGGCTCGGATTCCCGTCTTCTGAGACGGTCCGTCGGGGCGGGCGGGACGGTCCGGGCCTCTGGTCTCGGTTCTTCAGTGGGGCCGGAATCAAGATTCCAGGGAAGAGGCGACGCAGGGCGGATTCGGTTCCCGCCCCCGCTGGCAGGCGCCACGCCTTCATCTCCGGGTTCCAGCGTCTTCCGGGGATCGTCTTGATGCGCCGGATCCAGAGGGCATCGAACCGAACCATCCGAACAATGAGGTGGTTCGGTCCGTCCCGTAGAACTAGTGGAGGTGGATCCTTCGACGAATTCGCCTTCATATGCCGGAGTGGGAGGATGCTTTGACTAAGTCCGACGGGTTCGCCCCATGGCTTCGAAGCTCAGACTCCATCGTGGGCAGAGCCATGCTTCTTCGGGACTGCAAACCTTGGTCACCGGACACATGGCCACGGTTTGGGCAGGAGCTGATCCGGTGATGATCCCACCCGGCGGCCGTCGGCACGCGGGAAGTGTTCTCCTTGCGCCCAGATTACCCACGGACAACTGTATTCATGCTTCCTGAAAAGCCCCGTTACTCCGACCCAAATAGAGGAATGTCTGTCATGCCTGGCCCGACCATGCCCTTGGCTACCCATGAGGTGCGGTGGTTCTTCGACGGGTGGGCGAACGAGGCAGGGATTCTGTCTGATTGGTTCCTTGCCGCCAACCCGTTTTCGCGGGATGAGGAGATCCCCGAGCCCGAATGGAAAGACTGGAGAACGGACGTCTATCTCCTGATCCCTGGTGGGACCGACATGGGGATCAAATGGAGGGAGGAGGAGCTGCAGATAAAGGGTCGGGTAGCCTCCTTCGGCCTCCAGGTCTTCGCCGGGAGACACCGGGGCTACTCCGAAGGCTGGGTGAAGTGGTCCTTCGCAGGCATGCCGGAGCCGTACCGAGACCTCTTCAATGAACAAGACGCGAAAGGCCTGATCAGGGTGCCAGTGGAAAAACGCAGGATCCTGCGTAAGCTCAGGGTGAATCCTATTACCGCCGCCGGCGAGGAGGTCTCGGCAGAGGTCATGGTCGACCGGGGCGTGACCGCCGAGCTGACCAACCTTGTGGTCGGAGACGCACACTACTGCACGTTGGGCTTCGAGGCCTTCCCTCACGACTCGGCCATGTTTGCCGACTTCAAACGGGTCGTTGAAGCCTTTCTGGCCACGCTGAGGGGTGTCTCGCTGGAGGCGGCCAGCTCCCGGTCCTACCCGGAATGGTTGTGGCGGGTCAACTCCTGACAGAGGCTTTGTACCGCTCCAAATCTCGCCAAACAAAGAAGGCTCCCTGTGGAAAATCACCGAGAGCCATTGTATTTCCTGCCTTTTTCTCAACGCGCCCTGAGGGACTCGAACCCCCAACCACCTGATCCGAAGTCAGGTACTCTATCCAATTGAGCTAAGGGCGCAGGCTTGGGCATCCCTTTATTGCCCATCCTTATGCCGGAAGATCATGTCCTGATGCTTTCGGTTCAAGAGTCGTGCTGCAGATTCAATGCGGTGGCCGGCTGCTGGTGGATGGCGACGAATCGGTTGTTGCCCACCACCGACCTCCTCGTCCACATTTCTCTCAGGCCCAAACATCATCATTCCTCTGGACGGAGCTCGGGGTCATGACTTCCCCAGACGTCAACGCAAACAAGTTTCAGAAAACCTTCCTGATTGTCTTGGCCCTCGGGATTTCACTTGTCTTTTTTCAGATGATCCGTGGTTTTCTCACCGCCCTGCTGCTGGCCGCCATCGTCAGTGGAATGGTCTATCCTCTCTATGCCAGGCTTCTCCGTTGGTTCAAGGGCCGCCGCACAGCAGCCTCGGCCCTCACGACCGTCATCGTTCTCCTGGCCATCGTGGTTCCCCTCCTGGCGTTCCTCGGCATTGTCGCATCCGAGGCGGTCGGTGTGGCCCAGGGCGTCACTCCATGGGTGGAGCAGCAGCTACAGGAGCCGAACCAACTGGAGCGGTGGCTCGAGGGGCTGCCCCTGCTGGAGGAACTGGCGCCCTACCAGGACCAGATGACCACCAAGGTCGCGGAGTGGGCCGGCAGGATTGGAAACTTCTTTGTTGGCGCCGTGGCAGCCACGACCCGGGGCACCGCAACCTTTGTCCTGCAGCTCTTCATCATGCTCTACGCCATCTTCTTCTTCCTGATGGACGGAAAGAAGGTGCTCCAGAAAATCCTGTACTACAGCCCTTTGGCGGCAGACGATGAAGAGCGGATGGTGGGAAAATTCCTCTCGGTAAGCCGAGCCACCGTCAAAGGCACCATGATCATCGGACTGGTTCAGGGTGGGCTTGCCGGCGGCGCCTTGGCGGTGGCCGGCGTCCAAGGGGCCATCTTCTGGGGCACGATCATGGTGGTCCTGTCCATCATTCCCGGCATCGGAACGGCTCTGGTCTGGTTTCCCGCCGTGATCTACCTCTTCGCCATCGGGAAGACCCTCACTGCCATACTCCTCTTCCTGTGGTGTGCCGCGGTCGTGGGCGGAGTCGATAACGTCTTGCGGCCATGGCTGGTGGGAAAAGACACCAAGATGCCGGACCTTCTCATACTCCTGGGCACTCTTGGCGGGTTGGTCGTCTTCGGCGCAGTGGGCATCGTCATCGGCCCCATCGTGGCTGCCCTCTTCGTCACGGTTTGGGACCTTTACGCCCTGGCCTTCCAGGACCTCTTGCCCGACGGGGGTCAGGGAGGCGTGACTAACGCCTCCTAGGCGGATTCCAGCCATCTCCCCTCACCGATCCCGGAGAGCCTCCACGGGATCCACCTTCGTGGCTCGGCGTGCGGGCACTAGAGTAGCCAGGAAGGCGGTGGTCAGAAGCACCAGCGAGATTCCGCCGAACACTGAAGGATCCCATGGCTCCACCAGGGAGAAGCCCTGACGCATACCCCTGGAGAGGAGGGCTCCCAGCAAAAGACCCGCCACCAGTCCCAGGATCACCTGGAGAACACCCCGGCGAAGGACCAGGCCCAGAACGGTTCCGCTCCGGGCACCCAGGGCCATCCGGATCCCCACCTCCTGGGTACGCTGTTTGACGGAAAAGGCCATGACCCCGTAAAGCCCCACGGCCGCCAGGAAGAGAGCCCCCAGGCCGAAGATGACGAAAAGGCCCCCAAACAGATCCACCCACCAGACGTCTTCCTCCACGGCTTCCTTCAGCGTCCTCGGCCAGTAGATGGGGGTGTCGGGGCTCAGGCGGGCCACCTCTGCCCGAACCGGCCCCACCAGGCTCAGGAGGTCCCCAGGGCCCCGGACGGCGATGCTGACGAACTGGGCGTCGGATTGAGCCAGGGGCAGGTAGATCCCCTGGGTATTCGGATCGTTGTTCCCGAGCCCTTCCATGAGGAGGTCCGGCACGACGCCGACGACGGTGCGCCAGCTCCGATCATCCTCCACCTGCCCGATTCGGATCCGCCTGCCCAGGACCTCCTCCCCTGGGGAGAACCGGCGGGCGAAGCTCTCGTTCACCATGGCCACCGGCATTCCATCTCTGTCATCTCCCCGCTCGAAAGCCCTGCCCCTCAGGGTTTCGACTCCGACAGCCTCGAAGTATCCCGGCGAGATCCGGATCATTCGACCCCGGTTGTAATCCCGGTCGGAGGGCGGCGGTGCTCCCTCCAGGGTGAAGGGGCTTATGCCAGCACCGAGGCCCGGAAGGACGTCGGATATGCTGGCATGGGTCACCTCGGATCGAGCGAGCAAACCATCCTGCAGGTCCCTGAAAAAGAGTTGGCGATCCTGGACCTCGGGAAACTCGGTGGGAAAGAGCCCGACCCGGGCCGTAAAGACCTCCTCCCGATCGAACCCGTATTCCATGGTCCGGATGGTGATCATCCCTTTCACCATGAGCCCGGCCGTCACCAGGAGTCCCACGGACATGGCTACTTCACCCATGACCAGGATCCGGCTCAGCCTGCCTACCCGGAGAGAGGAGGACCCCCGGGATTCATCCTTCAGAAGTTCGTGAACCCGCCCCCCCGACACTTTCAACCCGGGGACCAGACCGGCCACCAGGGCCGCCACCACGGTAATGCCCCCGATGAAGGCGAGAATGGGTGCGTCCAGGGCGAAGACGAACCAGAAGGGTGGCTCCGTGTCCACGGCAAAGCGGGCAAAAATGTCGATCCCCACCTTCGCCACGGCCAGTCCCACCAGTAGCCCACCCAGAGAGAGGGCAAGGGCCTCGGAAAAGAGGAGGGTCATGACCCTGGAGCGGTTGGCGCCCATGGCCGTGCGGATGGCCAGCTCCTTCGTTCTTCCCGCGGCTCTGGCAAGGAGGAGGTTCGCCACATTGATGCAGGCGAGGATCAAGACCAGGAAGACCGTCGCCAGCATGGAGAGCATGATGGCCTCCCCCTCTCCTCCCATGGCGGTGTCCGTATACGGAAGCACCCAGGCATCCAGCCCCTCGTTGGTCTCCGGATTGGCTTCGGCGATCCGGGCGGCAATCCCGCTGAACTCCGCCTGGGCCTGTTCTGGCGACACGCCCGGCCGAAGCTTCCCGAAGGTCGTCACGTAGTGGCCGTCCCCTCGGGGTGCCGAGAGTGGATCGGGGCGAAGGGGCACCCACACCTCCTCCGTATCCGGAAAACCGAACCCCTCACCCATGACTCCGATGACGGTGGCCTCCTCACCGTTCACCTTCACGGCCCGGCCCAGGACTCCCGGGTCGCTCCCGAAGTCGTCGGTCCAGACGTCGTGGCCGAGAATCAGGACCAGGGGGGCGCCGGGGCGGTCTTCGTCATCTCGGAAGGCACGGCCCAGGACCGGTTGCACGCCCAGAGCCCTGAAGGAGTTGGATGTCATGAAAGCCCCGTCGTAGCGGGTGGCTCCCTCGCCGGCAGTGACGTTGATTGTCCCGGAGTAGTAGGCCGCCAGATCCTCCAGGGACCTCTGCCGATCCTGCCAGTCCGCATAGTCGTGGAGGGAGATCTGCGTCCGCTCGATTCCTTCCGAGGGATTGGTGCCCATAACCGCGTAGATCCGGTCCCCGTCGGGAAAGGGAAGGCCCCGGTAGAGGGCTCCGTGTACGATGCTGAACATGAGGGCCGTGAACCCGATCCCCAGACCCAGGGTGAGGATGGCCAGGAGGGCGAGACCGGGTTGCCGGCAAAGGCTCCGGAAAGAGAGGCTGATCTCTCGAATAAACTCGGACATGGGCAGACCTCGAAAAAAGTAGGCTGCCAACCCTACGGCGGGAGTGGAGGTAGGGTTTCTGTTGGCGGCGGCCGGAGAGAGAGGGGCCAGCCTGCGGGAAGGGCGGGCCCTGGTCGGCCCTTGCCGGCCCCCGGGGAGAACCGGCGCGTCAGTCCGCCGGCATCTCCTTGATGTAGAGATCCCGCTGGGGGAAGGGGATGGTGATGTTCTCCTTGGCGAACCGCCGGTAGACCTCGCAGTTGATCTCGTGGGTCACCAGACCTCGGTCGGCGGGACGTTCGATCCAGCAGAGAAGCTCGAAGTCCAGGCTGGACTCCCCGAAAGCGCGGAATCTCACCCGAGGCTCCGGAAGGTCCCTCACCTTGGGATGCTCCTTCCCGATCTCCAGCAAGACTGCCATCACGTGGTCGATGTCCGAGCCGTAGGCCGTCCCCACCTTGATCCGGATGCGGTAGCGATCGGGAACGCCCGACGCTTCGTTCACGATCTTCGCCGCCCCCATGACGCTGTTGGGGATGCTTACCTCCACGTCGTCCCGGGTCAGGAGCCGGGTGCTCCTGAGGCCGATGTGGGTCACTTCACCCCGTTCGCCGCTGTCCAGGATGATGTAGTCACCCAGCACATAGGGCCGATCGGTGAGGATGGCGACACCGGCAAAGAGGTTCCCCAGCGTGTCCTGGGCAGCGAAGCTCAAGGCCAGTCCAACGATTCCGGCGCTGGCCACCAGACCCGTCACCTCGATATCCCAGGAGACCAGGATGGCGTAGGCAGCCCCCAGGATGAGAAGAACGGCGACGGCGTTTCGGAGGATTGGCTCGGTGGTGGGTTGGATAAAGTCGAATCTCTCGGCCCGATCTCTCAATGCCGCCAATAGGAGCCGGGAAAACCGGAGGCCGAAGACCACCCAGATGATGATCAGAAGGGTCTTCACCACGGAGGTGGTGAAGAGGAGGGCATCCGGATCCAGGTCGAATTCGTAGACGCCCAGGAGGACGCCCAGAATCATGACCGTGACGAAGATGGGCCTGTGGATGATGGCCAGAAGGCGATCGTCCAGCTTCGTTTCCGTCCTGCCCACCATCCGCGTTACGATACCGGTGATGAGGCGGTCCACCAGCCAGGCCAACACCAGGAAGACGGCGAGGGTCTCCAGCGCCCGGAGAGCCGGCCATGGCTCCAGGAATTCTTTCCAGCGGCGGTATAGATCTAGGATGGCGTCCATGCAGACAATCTGGGGGAAAGTGGACGCTGGTTGAACCTCCCGATTTCCTCCCCCTCCCCTGGCTGAGGCCGTCCGAGGCTGGGCTCCGTCCCGTCAAACCTCCCGCACGACCTGGGCCACGGCCTCACCCAGCTCCTTGGTCGTGGCCATTCCCCCCATGTCACGAGTCCGAAGGCCCGGTTCAGCCAACACCCGCTCGATGGCCCGCTCCAAGGTCCAGGCTGCCGAATCCTCGCCCAGATATCGGAGCATCATGGCACCGGACCAGATCTGGCCGATAGGGTTCGCCACGCCCTTCCCCGCGATGTCCGGGGCCGACCCGTGGACGGGTTCGAACATGGAAGGGAATTCTCTGTCCGGGTTGATATTCGCCGAGGGTGCGATGCCGATGGTGCCCGCCACCGCCGGGCCCAGATCCGAGAGAATGTCGCCGAAAAGGTTGCTTCCCACTACGACGTCGAACCAGTCCGGATGGAGGACGAAGTTGGCCGCCAGAATGTCCACATGGTATTGGTCGGTCCGTACCTCTGGATACTCCGCGGCAATGGTCCGGAACCTCTCGTCCCAGTAGGGCATCGTATGCATGATCCCGTTGGACTTCGTGGCAGAGGTCAGGTGCCTTTTCGGGCGGCTCTGGGCCAGGTCGAAGGCATAGCGAAGAATGCGATCCACCCCTTTTCGCGTGAAAACACTCAAGTTCTCGGCCCGCTCGCCTTTCCCCCCCACATCCAGACGTCCGCCGATCTCCGAGTACTCTCCCTCGCTGTTCTCCCGGACCACGATGAAGTCGATGTCCTCCGGCCCCCGGTCCCTCAGCGGGCAAGGCACGCCGGGCATGAGTCGGACGGGTCGAAGGTTCACCCACTGGCGCATCATCCGGCGGATGGGAATCAGGAGGCCCCAGAGGGAGACGTGGTCTGGGACCCTCGGATCGCCTACAGCCCCCAGAAAAATGGCGTCGTGCTCCTGAATGGTCTCCATACCGTCGTACGGCATGAAACGCCCGGTCTTGATGTACCGGTCACAGCTCCAATCCTTCTCGTCCCAATCGAGTGAGAACCGGAAGCGGGCTGCAGCGGCTTCCAGGGCACGGATTCCCTCCGGGACCACTTCTGCGCCGATCCCATCTCCGGGGATTACGGCGATTCGGTACTCGGCCATACGACCTGACCTTACCCTTGGGTTGAGGCGATCTGAGGTCCGCCCCCCGGTTGTCGGGGGCCCCTCGACGAATGACCGCCTTTTCAAATCTTCGTCCGCCGAGGGCGGAGCGCCACTTTCATGGCTGACCCGGGCCGGGGTCAGGAGCCCGGCGCGGCCTGACCTACTCCCAACCTTCCTTGCGCCCCGCCATCCCACTGCACCAGGTTGCGGTCGGCACTCCAGTCCATTCTCCGATTCCCGAATCTGGAGCCACCCCATGACCCAGAGACGCCTTCCGTTCCTTCCCTTCCTCGCCCGCTCCTGGCTCCTCGGCCTCCTCATGGCCATGGCCTGTGGTCAGGAAGCCCCGGACTACCCCGGGCCCACCGGCACATCGGAGCTTCGGGAGGCGTTGTTCGATTCCATTCTGGCCAGGACGGCCAGGCGGGGCGCCTTCTCCGTGCCGAAACAGGAAGCCCTCGGTTTCGACCCCCTGGAGGAGATGGAACAGCTGAGGGACGAGGTCGTGGCGGCCGACTCCGAGGAAGACCTTTTCTACGCCCTGCTTAGGTTGAGCAATGCCCGGCGGGATCGGCATCTCTCGGTCGCCCTGGTCGAGGGCGGGATTCGGCCGCCCTTCACCGACGGCCTGGATTCGGAAGGAGGGCCCGAAACTGCCGATCCCCTGGAAGCTCCCGTCCGATTCCTTCCCGACTTTAGCGAGGGGGAAGATACGTATTTCGTGTCGGACCTGGCTTCCGCGGCCGAGGAACCTGCCTCGGAGAAAGAGGGCATAACCCATGACGGATCAGGTTTGAGGAGCCTCGCCCCGGACGGCCTGGAGCCGGGAGATCGCGTCGTTGAAGTGAACGGGCTACCCGTGGGAGAACTGGAGCAGGTGCTGGCGCCCTACATAAGGCACTCCAGCATCCCGGGGCTCCGATGGAAGATCGCCCAGGCCCTTTCCCTCCGGACCGCCATCCTCCCGCCCTCCTTCCGGGGGGAATCTCTCCTGGTCGAAGTTGAGAAGGCCGACGGTTCCCGGGCCAGGGCCGACCTTCCCTACCTGGATCCCGAGGGTCTGGTCTGGTCCGGCTACTCCGAACCCGTGTACGACGGCTTCGCCCTGGAGTGGAGCACACCTACTTACGACCTCTACCTGCCGGTGGCGGGCGAGCCCGCCCTCGTTCTCCAGTGGCATCGCTTCGAGTCCTCCAGCCTCATCCAGGATATCGACCGGTTGGCGGCGTTCGGCCAGGAGCGGGGACTCCTTGATCATGCCGTCATCTTCGACGCCACCCGGAGCGGCGGCGGATCGTTGGGCGCCTACGCCG
This sequence comes from Gemmatimonadota bacterium, assembly GCA_050049805.1. GTDB lineage: Bacteria > Gemmatimonadota > Gemmatimonadetes > Longimicrobiales > Gaopeijiaceae > JABDNZ01. The sequence continues at coordinate 23,436 of JASFVN010000016.1, read as the reverse complement.
TCCAGAGAATTCAGCCCAAGCCGTTCAAGACCACTTTCGGGACCCTTCGCCTCAGCGATGTCATCGAGCCCTTTATCCAGGGGAAACGTGAGGAGTTCGAGGCCGAGGCCGTCTTCGACAGCGGCGGCCCGGAGACGGTGGACGACGGGACCTGGCTCATGGACTGGTTGGAGAACGACGTGTTTGAGGCCCTGGAAGCCGGAGACTCCGTCACCTCGCCCGTGCCCTTCAAGCTGGCCCACGCTCCCAAGGACTCGGACGGTGTCCTGGAGCCGGCCCCGGTCCACTTCCGGGGCCCTCTCATCGTCTTCTCGGGGCCCAACGGCGGCTCCCACCTGGACCAGTTCATGAGCATCGTGGCGGACAACGAGCTGGGACCCATCATCGGCATGCCCGCCGGCGGGTACTCCAACACCTGGGAGTGGTACGAAGTCCTCCACTTTCCCGGCACCTACGAGCCGGTCGTGGGCTTCATGTGGTCCATCGGGCACACCATTCGCCCCAACGGAGAGGTCCTGGAGGGGAACCCGGCACCCGTGGATGAGTGGGTACCGCTGACCGCTGGCAACGCCGGTGACTACTACGGGATCCTCCTCGCCCGGGCCAGGGATTACCTGGAGTCCATCGGGGACTCGACGGAAAGCCCGTGACGATCCGCTTCGAGGGCACCGGCCGGGACGGAGGCCCGAAGACGGTTCGGGAGGACTTGGACAAGGAACGTCCTGAAATCGGGTTGGGCACCAAAATCCTCGTGGGCATGGTGGTGGGAGCTCTGGCCGGGGTCGTCTTCCGGGAGCAGGCGGCCTTCGTAGCCATTGTGGAGCCCCTTGGGGACGTCTTCATCCGTCTTCTCCTGATGGCGGCCATTCCCCTGGTCTTCTTCAACCTCCTGGCGGGCCTCACCGCCCTCACCGACCTCCGGACCTTCGGTCGCCTGTCGGCGAAAATCGTCGCCTACTACCTGGTGACCACGGCCACGGCCCTGACACTCGGCCTCACGGCCATGCACCTGATCCGGCCTGGAGTGGGGATGACCCTGACGGGGGAGGTTGACGAGGCCATCGGTACCGTGCCGGGTGTGGCCGACATTCTCCTTCAGCTCATCCCCACCAACATCTTCCAGGCCTTCGCCGAGGGAAATGTCGCCCAACTGGTAGTGGTGGCCGTCTTCCTGGGCATTGCCACCCTCTTCCTTCCCGACGAGCCCCGGGACCTCCTCCGGAGCGCATACCAGGCCCTGGCGTCCCTCTTCCGGAAGTTGGTGGACGGGATCCTCTGGGTGGCGCCCCTTGGCATCGGCGCCCTCATGGCTATCACCGTCGGTCGCTACGGCGCCGAGCTCTTCGGACCCATGGCCCGATTCCTCCTGGGAGTGTGGGGAACCCAGCTGCTTATGTTCGGAGCCTACATGGTCCTCCTCACCCTCCTCACCGACCGCCGGCCCTGGAGCTTCCTCAAGGGCACGGGAACGCTGTGGGCTACCACCGTAGCCACAACCTCGAGCCTGGCGTCCCTCTCCGTGGCGCTGGAGATAGCCGAGAAGATCAAGCTCCCCCGCTCCGTCTACTCCTTCACTCTCCCCCTGGGAGCTCAGATCAACAAAGACGGAACCTCCATCATGCTCACGGCCGTCCTGGTCTTCACGGCCCAGGCCGCAGGGGTGGACTTCTCCCTCACCCAGATGCTCACGATCCTCCTGGTGGGCCTCCTTTTGTCGGAAGGCTCCGGAGGGATCCCCGGAGGGGGATTGGTCATTGCCCTCATCTTTGTCCGGGCCTTCCACCTGCCCCTCGAGATCGCCGCCATCGTGGGGGGGATCTATCGATTGGTGGATATGGGGAATACCACCATCAACGTCATGGGTGACATGGTCGGAACAGCCATCGTTGCCCACTCCGAGATGCCGACAACCGACCGCAACCATGTCCAATTCCGCCAATAACCGCCTGGATCCCATGACTATCACCGAAGCCCGACAGCTTTTTCCAGGAGTGGACGATCAGGTGTATCTGAACGTTTCCCTCAATGGACTCATGCCCACCCCTGCCCGGGACGCGGTCATGGTACACCTGGAGAAGCGGGTCATGGGTCGGGCGGGGAAGAAAGAGCTCCACGCCCAGGCGGAGCGGGTCCGGGCCAACGTTGCCCAGCTGATCAGCGCCCGCCCGGACGAGGTCGCCATCACCAAGAACGTCTCGGAGGGCCTGAACATCTTTGCGGCGGGCCTGGATTGGCAGCCGGGTGACAACGTGGTGATCTGCCCTGAGCTGGAGCATCCCAACAACGTCTTCCTCTGGTACAATCTCCGGGAGACCCGGGGTGTGGAGATCAGGGAGGTTCCCCCGGAGGACGGCCACATCCCCGTTGAACGGATGGTGGAGGCCATGGACGAGCGGACCCGGGTCGCCACCGTGTCCCACGTCACCTTCGCCCCGGGCTTCATCACCGACGTGGCTTCCCTGGCGTCGGAGTCCCGGAGCCGAGGGGTGCTGACCCTCATCGACTCGGCCCAATCTGTCGGCGCCATTCACACCGACGTCCGGGAGTTGGGGGTGGACGCCCTCTCCGTGGGGACCCAGAAGAACCTCCTGGCCTTCTATGGCCTGGGATTCGTGTTCATACGGAAGGAGTTGGCCGAGACCCTGACCCCGGTCTATGTGGCTCGCTACGGGATAGACCTTGGTCCCGACGCCCACGAAACGGCCATAGGGAACGGGGGGTTGGACTTCAAACCCGGAGCTCTCCGCTTCGAGCTTTCCAACTACAACTACGTGGGGCTGGCAGCGGCGGAAGCCTCGCTGGAGTTGATCCAGGCCTTGGGTGTGGACCGGATCGAGCCTCACGTGCGGGGCCTGGGGGCCCGTCTGGCTTCAGGATTGCTTGAACTGGGGCTCCCTGTGGCGGGAGGAGAGCCAGGTCCCCACCTGGCCCACATCGTCTCGGTGGGAGAGGGCGTGGGCGGGCGCCACTACGGCGCCGACGATCCGGCCATGAACGACCTCTTTCAGCACCTCCGGGAAAACCGGATCAACCTCTCCATCCGAAGGGGCGTGCTGCGCATGTCCATCGGCCTCTACAACAACGAGGAGGACATGGACCGGGTCGTGGAGGTATGCCGAGAGTGGGTGGATCGGAATCCATGCGAATCGTAGGGGGAAAGTGGGCCGGGGTATCCCTGGTCTCGCCGGGAACTCGGGTGCGCCCCACCTCTGAAGAACTTCGGGATCGGTGGCTCGAAAGCCTGGAGAGGGACCTGAAAGGAGCTCGGGTCCTGGATCTTTTTGCTGGAACGGGAGCCCTCGGGTTGGAGGCCCTGTCCAGGGGGGCCGCTTCTGTGGATTTCGTGGAGAACGGCGCCTCGGCCCTCCACGCCCTGAAGGCCAACATCGCCAATCTTCGAGCCCGGAACCGCACCCGGTTATTCAAAAAGGACGCCTTCCTTTTCCTGGAAGGGATCGGTCCCGAAGGGGATCCTGCGGTTCCTCCCTACGACATCACCTTTGCCGATCCACCCTATACGTCCAGGGCCGCCGAGAGGCTCGTAACCCTTTGGCGGGCTCGCCGGTTCAGCAGGGTCCTGACCATTGAGCACCCCGCTGACGCCAAGCTACCGGGAAGAGGCCGCCGGCTTCGCACCGGGGATTCCGCCGTCACCACCTTCCGACTGGGCCCAGCCGACTCGGGCTGAGGGCGCCAGGCTTTCCGGGCCCAGCCGACTCGGCCTGAGGGCCATGGGGCAACCCCTTGGCGTCGTGGTGAATCCCATTATTATCGGATAGCGATAATCGCTGACCGACAAAGCCAGCAGCGATACAAGGGAGAGGCCGGTGACGCACGGAGATGGGATTCAGAAGTTCCTGCCCTTGAAACCCGCCCACTTCCACATCCTCCTGAGCCTGGCTGGAGAGCCGGTCCACGCCTACGGGGTCCGGCACGAGGTGGAGGAAAGGACGAAGGGTCGTATAGTCCTGCCGGCGGGCACTCTCTACGAAACCTTCCAGCGAATGGAGCGGGATGGGTGGGTCGAGGAGACAGCGCCCCCGCAAACCGCTCCGGGACCGGTGAGTTCCCGGTGGAGGTTCTTCAGGGTGACCTCCCTCGGCCGAAGGATCCTGGATGCCGAGGTCAGGAGGCTGGAGGGGGATGTGGCGGCAGCCAAGGACAAGCTGGCGCCGGCCCGCTGAAACATGAGACCTGAGCCCGAGTTCACCGGGGAGGACTCCCGCGGCCCCGGAAACGGCACCCCCGGCAGTCCCAGGAAGGCCTCCCGCTTTCACAGGCTCCTTCTCAAGGCTTACCCGGAATCCTTGCGGGCGCGCTGGGGTGAGGAGCTGTGCCTGTTCTGGGAAGCCCAGGCGAAGGAAGGTCGGTATCGGGGCCCCAGTGGGCGCCTGCGACTGACCCTGAGGCTTCTTTTCGACGCCCTCTACCTCGGGATGAGGGCTCGCATCACCGGAACTGGGGAAAAGACCGTTTCCCGCCGGGCTCCCGGGGGAAGGAGAAAGATGTTCGGATCCACGAAGCAGGACCTGGGCTTTGCTTTCCGGACCCTCCGAAGGGCCCCTCTCTTCTCCCTGGTGACGGTGGCCACCCTGGCTCTGGGGATCGGGGCCACGGCCGCCGTATTCTCCGTGGTCGAGGCCGTGCTCCTGCGCCCCCTTCCATTTCCGAACGCCCACGAGCTGTTCCTCGTTCCTCGAACCCTCGAGGAAGGAAAGACCCGGACCCACAGCTGGCCCGATTTCCGGGATTACCGGGACCAAGCCCGGGACTTCGCCCTTCTGGCGGCCTACTGCGGCGCCGAAGCCACCTTCGAGTGGGAAGGGGGTGCCCAATCCCTCCATGGGGCCGGCGTAACCCGCGAGTTCTTCCAGGTGATGGGGATCAATCCCCTCATGGGGAGGACCTTCACCCCGGAGGAGGAGGCCGCCGGAGGCCCTCGGGCCGTGATCGTGTCCTACCGATTCTGGAACGACCGCGTCGGCGCCCTCCCGGAGCTACGGGGAATCACGGTGCCCATGGACGGCGAGGACGTTCCCGTGGTGGGAGTGATGCCCGAGGGGTTCTCCTCCCCCTATCCGGATTCCTGGTTCTGGACCCCGGTCCGGGAGGACGAGCTCCTGGCCCAGGTGGGCCTCCCCACCGGAACACGGACCCTGCACTTCCTGGAGATGGTGGCGAGGATCGATGGATCCCTGGGGCCGGAAGGGGCGGAGGGCCGCCTCCGGGCACTGGCCCGTTCCATCGACCAGGAGTCGGGCAAACCCCATGAGCTCTTTACCGACCTCCGGTTGGTCTCTCTCAAGGAATCTCTGGTCGCGGAAACCGACCTGACCCTCCTCCTCCTGTTGGCCGCCGCGGGCCTGGTGTTGGCGGTGGCCTCGGCCAATGTGGCGGGACTCTCCTTCAGCCGAACCACCGCCCGCCGCCGGGAGATCGCCGTCAGAGCGGCCCTGGGTGCAGGCAAAGGGAGAATCCTCGGCCAACTCCTCACCGAAAGCCTGGTCCTTTCAGTCGGTGCGGGAGCAACTGGCGCCCTCCTGGCTTTGGGGGTGCAGCGCAGCCTCATGGCTCTCGCCCCCGAAGAGATCCGCACGCTTGCCAGTCCGGAGTTCAACGCCACCTACCTCCTCTTCGTGGGGGGGGTGACGGTCCTCAGCGGGCTCCTGTTCGGGTTCTTCCCGGCCCTCCAGGCCAGCCGATCCGGGGTCTCCCCGGGGCTTGCCGGAGGGCGGGGAGCCCAGGGCGGCCGCAACGCCCTGCGCCCTCATCAGCTCCTCGTGACCGCCCAGGTCTCCCTCTCGGTGGTCCTGATGGTGGGGGCAGCCCTCCTCCTGACGAGCCTCGCCAACCTCCAGGGGGTTGATCGCGGATTCGAAGACGAAACGGTGGTCCTGGCCACCCTGGCTCCAAACCCCGACCGATACGCCACCCCGGAATCAGTGGACGACTTCTATCGGAACCTCCTGGACCGGGTGAGGGCCATGCCGGGGGTGCTAGCTGCTTCCACCACCTACTCCCCTCCTCTTGCCGGAAATGATTTCTGGACCACGGTCGTTGCCGAGGGTGCCGATCCCGAGACTGCCGACGCCGATGAAGCCGGAATGGTCATCGTGCGAGATGGGTACTTCGAAGCGAACGGGATCCCTCTTCTCCGGGGTCGCGACTTCGGTCCCCAGGATCGACTGGGCGAGCCGCTGGTAGCCATCGTGAACGAGACCATGGCCCGGCGCCTTTGGCCCGGGGATGACCCCCTTGGAAAGCGCTTCTTCCGCACGAGGGGAGTCCGCGGAAACGCCGAGTCCTTCGATGAGGTCTTCTTCCCAGGCGGGCTCTACACCGTGGTGGGGGTCAGCGGGGATATCCGCCGGATCGGAATGGCCCAGGATCCCGGTCCGGAGTATTACCGGCCCCATTCCCAGATCGCCTGGACCTTTCAATACCTGGTGGTACGGGCGGACCGGGAGGCGGACCTGGTCGCCAGCCAGCTCCGGCAAACCGTGTGGGACCTGGACCCCACGGTGCCCGTGCAGACAGTGGAACCCCTGGCGGCCCGGGTTGAGGCGGCCCTTTCCCCCGACAGGTTCCGGGCTCTTTTGCTTTCAGTGTTCGCGGCCATGACCGCCTTCCTGGCCATGGTGGGTCTATACGCCCTCATGGCCCTCCTGGTGGCCCGAAGGTCCCGGGAGATGGGAATCCGCATGGCCCTGGGTGCACCGGGGAAGGCGATCCTTCGGCAGGTGCTGGCCGGGGGCCTCAGCCTGGTGGGGATAGGCCTGGCCCTGGGATTGGCCATGGCTCTGGCGTCGGGCCGGCTCATCACAGGGATGCTCTTCCAGGTGCGGCCGTCGGATCCGGTCACCTACGCAGCGGTGGCCGGCACAATCGGAATGGTGGCGCTGGCGGCTTGCCTCCTGCCGGCTCGGCGGGCATCGAAGCTGGACCCCGTGAGCACCCTGCGGAACGAGTAGGGTCTGGCGGAGTGAAGGCGGCGAGGGCACTTTCGGGGCGATAAAGCGGTCGGTTTTCAATCGGGTGGCAAAAAGAGGGGATGCGCCCGTCCTGCCGGCCCCGGCTCCAGACAGTCTTCAGCACGAGGTACCCCATGCCTCATCTCACCCTTGAATACACGGCCAACCTTGACCCATGGGCCGCCGATCCGGGAGTGCTGATAAGCCTCCACCGGCTTCTGGAGGCCGCAGGAATCAAGATCGAAAATTGTAAGAGCCGCTGGCGAATGGTGGAGGAGTGGGTCACGGGAGACGGGGAAGGGGAATCGGCCTTTGTCCACCTGGATATCCGGTTCCTGGAAGGTCGGATGCCCGACGTGAAACAGGCCATCGGTCACGGTGCCGTGGAGCTCCTTCAGGACCACTTCCAGCCCGCCCTGGACAATACTCCCGGCCTGGACCTCCAGATCACCGTGGAGATCCAGGATATCCAAAGGGCGGCCTACTTCAAGCACCCCCCCGGCACCTTGGGGCCTCCTCCCCTCACCGTCGTTTAAAGGCCGGGCCTATCGCCGTGCCCGAAGGCCGGGCCTATCGCCGTGCCCGAAGGCCGGGCTTCATCCCCCGGCCGGCCTCACGGCGTAGGGGTAGTCCGGGTTGTCCTCGAGACACCAGGCGATGAAGTCCCGCAGGTCCTGATTGGAGTTGGCCAGGTCCGGTTTTCTGAGGTACATCATGTGCCCGCTCTCGTACCAGGCGAAGCGGAACCGGTCCCTGAACTCACCTCCGGGTTGGATATGGGAGATGGTATGGACCGCGCTGAAGTAGTCGGTGGCGGCGTCGAAATACCCTCCCTGGATCAGAACCTTCATGTAGGGGTTGGCCTGCATACCACTCCGGAGCATCTCGCCCACGTTGGCCCCGTCGTCCCGATTCCACGGCCTCACCGGGCCCCAGATGTTGTACTTGAGGTCCGGGTCGTAGCCCAGTTCCTGCCGCAAGTAGATATTCACGGCATTCCCGAAGGGTCCGTCCCAGTCCGCCATGGCCGGGTCGTACTCCGGGGTCTCTCCCGCGGCGTCCTGGTCGACGCCCACATACCGGGAGTCCAGGCGGCCCACGGTGAGCCTTTGATCCCTCAGGAGTTCCTTCCAGAACCGTTGGGTGCTGATGCGGAGGTTGGCGGAGAGAACGTACACCGGGGAAAGCCCGGTGTATTCCGCAACCTCCCGGGCGATCTGGTTCCGCTCGCCGTCCTCCAGCCGATCTCCCCTGATCAGCGCCGGCAGATAGGTGTCGAGGGCGAATCCCTCCACCTCCGCCAGGAAGTCCTCGATCGGCCGGTTCTGATAAGCCGGCTGCAGTTGCTGGTGGTACCAGGCTGTGGCCGCCAATTGAGGGAGGGTGGTAGCGAAGGAGACGTCGGGTCCCGATTCCACGTTCAGGTTCGTCATGGACACCAGGATGACCCCGTTCAGATAGATCTGGTGGGCATCCGCCAGGTGCCCGGCGAGCCCCGATGCCCTTGTGGTTCCGTAGCTTTCCCCGATGACGAACTTGGGCGAGGCCCACCGGTTCTTCCTGAGAATGAAGAGCCGGATGAACTCTCCCACCGACTCGATGTCCGAGAGGGTCCCGTGGTACATGTGGGGCTCTTCCCCCTCCACCATCCTGCTGAACCCAGTGGCGATGGGATCAATGTAGACGATATCGGCCACATCCAGGACCGACTCGGGGTTGTCTTCGAGGCCCACCGGAGGCTGAAGCTGGAACCCATTGTCGTCGTAAGCGACCCGTCTGGGACCAGTGTATCCCATGTGCATCCAGACCGAAGCCGTCCCGGGCCCCCCGTTGAAGGAGAAGAGGAGTGGACGAACCGTTCCGTTCGGAAGGTCGGTGCGGATGTAGGCGATGTAGAACATCTGGGCGGTAACCCGCCCCTCCTCACGGATGGGAAGGGTGCCGGCTTCGGCGGTATAGCGAACGGTCTCCCCCCGGATGGTCGTGGTGTGCTGTGTCACCACTGGCTCGGAGGGGAGGAGATCCAGCTCCTGGGCGGCAGCTCGGGGCGGCTGAGACCCCGCTGAAGTGAGCAGAGCGAGAAAAAAGAGGAGCTGAAGGAGAGTCGGCAGGGCCAGAGACTTGGGGGCAGGCGTCCTCATGATCTACCTTCCGGGCAGCGGTTTCGAGAATCGACTCCGGAGGACGGTAGGGTGCAGGGGTCGCCGGGGCAACGTGTGGGGAGAAAGAGGGAGAACGGTATGGGATCTTCGTGGGCCGACCATGGGCTCTCCGATCCGGCCGCGGCCTTCGCCACGGCCTTTCCTGGAGGCACCCCCGGGAGATTCACTCGAGCCCCGGGCCGGGTGAACCTCATCGGTGAACACACCGACTACAACGGGCTCCCTGTCCTCCCCATGGCCCTTCGCCAGGAGGTCCGTATCCTCTTCTCACCCCGGGATGACGACCGGGTCCGGGTCGCCAACACCCAGGGGGAGTTCGGTCTTCGTGAGTTCACTATTTCCGGCGAGATTCCCCCAGACCCCCCTGGGGATTGGGCCAACTACCTGAAGGCGCCCTGCCAGGCCCTGGGGCAAAAGTTCGGATCCTTGGCGGGTTTCGATGCCCTGGTCAGCTCCACTCTCCCGGTAGCGGCCGGGCTCTCCTCCTCATCGGCCCTGGTCATCGCCATGGGCAGGACCCTCCTGGCCGTCAACGACCTTCAGCTTCCGACCCTGGAGTTCGCCGAACAGATGGCCCAGGCCGAGCGCTACACCGGGACCCAGGGTGGAGGGATGGATCAGGCCATCTCGGCCGGTGCCGTCCACGGCCACGCGAGCCGCATCGAGTTCCATCCCCTCCGGATGTTTCAAACCCCCGTCCCCCCGGACTGGAGGTTCGTCGTAGCCCACACCACGGTCCGGGCGGAGAAATCCGGCATGGCTCAGGAGGCATACAACAGGCGAACCCAGGAGTGTCGGGAGGCTCTGGCCATCGTGAACAAGGCCGTGGTAGCCAACGAGTGGGCTCGTGGAGAACCCCTGACCTATCCCCATCTCCTGGAGCAGTTCTGCATCCAGGACCTGGTGGAGCTGGGTGAGAAGTATCTGGAAGGAGCTCTACTCAAGCGGTTCCGGCATGTAGTAACGGAAGGGTCTCGGGTGTACGACGCCGAGCACGCCCTGAAGCGGGGAGATCGGTTCACCTTCGGCCTCCTCATGAACAGCTCTCACCAGAGCCTCCGGGAAGATTACGAGGTCAGCTCCCGGGAGCTCGACACCCTGGTGGGCATCGCGACCGACGCCGGCGCGGAAGGCGCCCGCCTCACCGGGGCCGGATTCGGGGGGTGCATCGTGGCTCTGGCAGGACCGGATCAGGTGGACACGGTCCTGGAGCAGCTGGAAATCCGGTACTATGAGTCCCGGAAGGTGAAAGGATCGTTGGACGAGGTTCTCTTCGTCGCCGAACCCGCACAGGGGGCAACCGTCGAAACCTTCTGAGACCGTTGGTCCTGAATCTTCACCCTGAAATCTTCGACCCGGACTCAACAAACGAAAATCTTCAGCGCCTGTTAGATCCCCACTTTTGGCAGAACCCGGAAGATACCGGCCATGGCCGAGGCCGCCACAATCAGGCAAGCCGAACCCAAAGCCACGCTCCCGTAGAGGATGAATCCGGTTCCGAAGAGGGCTCCGTAGACCGCCGCCAATCCCAGGAACCAGCCCAGGAACCCAGCGGCCACACCCCCGGCCTCGGGTCCCGGATCCTGGGGTCCCAGATTCAGGATCTTCCGCCATCCTGATCCGTAGGGGCGGATCTCGTCGTAGTACGTCCGGAGGGTCTCGGTGGAGGCCGGCGTGGTCAGGAGGGTCACCGTCAACCAGCCCACCGTCGTCACGGCCACGCCGATGACCAGCTGCAGGGACGGATCCAGGGCCGGAAATCCCAGGGCGCTGTGGATGAACTGGAAGTACACCGCCACCGAAAAGGACACGACCATGGCCGCCACCTCGCTCCACGCGTTGATCCTCCACCAGAACCACCGAAGCAGGAACACCAGGCCCGTCCCGGCACCGATCTGGAGGAGGATCTGGAAGGCCTGGAGGGCGTTCTGGAGCCAAAGCGAGACCACCCCGGCCAGGATGATGAGGCCCACCGTGGTGATCCTCCCCACCGTCACGTAATGCCGGTCCTCCTCCCAGTCGTTGATGAACCGCCGGTAGAAGTCGTCCACCACGTAGGAGGCACCCCAATTCAGGTGGGTGCTGATGGTGGACATGTACGCCGCGGCCAACGAGGCCACCACCATGCCCAGGAGGCCGGAGGGCAGGAAGACCAGCATGGCCGGATAGGCCAGGTCGTTCCGCACGATGGAGGGGTCCAGGTGGGGGAAGGCGGCTTGTATGGACTCCAGGCTCGGATAGACGAGGAGTGAGGCCAGGCCCACCAGGATCCAGGGCCAGGGACGGAGGGCGTAGTGGGCCACGTTGAACCAAAGAGTAGATCCCATGGCCTCTTTTTCGTTCCGGGCGGCCAGCATCCGCTGAGCCACATACCCTCCCCCCCCGGGCTCCGCTCCTGGATACCAGGTGCTCCACCACTGAACCGCCACGGGCACGATGAATACGGCAGCGGCTGTCCGCCAATCGGTGAAATCCGGAAGGAAGGAGAGCTTGCCCTGGAGCTCCGGGCTGGTGATGAGGCCTGTGAGCCCCCCCACCTCGGGCTGGATCAGGGCGTAGTAGGCCGCCGCCACCGAGCCGACCATGGCGATGACGAAAAGGAGGAGGTCCGTCACCACCACGCCCCAAAGGCCCGAGGTGGCCGAATAGAGGACCGTGACAGCTCCGGCCAGGAGAACCACCTCGTATTTCCCCACCCCCAGCAACACACCGCCGATCTTGATGGCCGCCAGCGTCACGGTGGCCATGATCATCACGTTGAAGAAGACCCCCAGGTAGAGGGCCCGGAATCCTCTGAGGAAGGCGGCAGGCTTCCCGGAATAGCGAAGCTCGTAGAAGGCCATGTCGGTGAGGGCCCCGGAGCGCCGCCAGAGCTTGGCGTAGAAGAAGACCGTACACATGCCCGTGATGACGAAGGCCCACCAGAGCCAGTTCTGGCTGACCCCCCCGGACCGGACCATGTCGGTGACCAGATTCGGCGTGTCGGTGGAGAAGGTTGTGGCCACCATGGAAGTCCCGAGAAGCCACCAAGGCAGCTTCCTCCCGGCCAGGAAGAACTCGTCGGTGCCCCGCCCGGCACGCCGGGCGAAGTAGAGCCCCACCGCCAGGACGATGAGCCCGTAGGTGACCACCACGACCCAGTCAGCCGCTGTCAGCTGCATGTGCACACCCTTTTCATTGCGCCGCTCGGCTTCATTGTGCCGGTCGACCCCAGAGAGGAGCGGGATATTGGCCCCGTGCCGCCATCCTTGCCAAGCTCTCGACAACGTAAGACCGGTCGCCGGGGTGCGTGATGCCCAGGAAGCGCCCCTTTGTCGGCGTCGTCTTCACACGGGCCATGCCACCCCTCAGGGCAGAGTTCATCACCATGGGAATCAAGAACTCCGGCGGCGCGCCCCGCCCGTCGAGCTGGGCCGAGAGGAACTCCCGGAATTCGGCTTCCAGAGGGGGAAAGATCTGAGGTGAGAACAACCAGAAGTTGGTGGAGATGGGCTCCCTACCCGTCAGGCTCACCCTCTCCCCCGCCACCGTTCGTCCGTGCAGCATGTCTTCGGCGCCGTCGATCTCCAGAACCTCGGTGATTCCGGCCAGCCAACCCTCCCCGTCAACCTCACAGACACCACGGCTCACACCCCCGTGGCCGGAGAGAGTGTCACCAAGGGTATAGGTGATGAGGCCGAAAGTGGGGGGTAATCCGACGGCCAGATTTCCACCCCGGATCAGCTCCACGGCCTGTTGAAAAGCCTCCAGACCATAAAAGTCGTCGGCATTGAGAAGGACGGAGATGCCCGGGAGATGGGGTCGGGCCGTAAGGAGGGCGTGAGCAGTGCCCCAGGGTTTTTTCCTCTCCTGGAGGAGGGCTGCCACTTCCGGGGAGCGGAGGAGTCCGCCCTCCACCCCCGGCATGTCCGAAAGCTTCTGGTGATGGAAAACCACCTCCAGATCTTCCGGCCACCGCCCGCGGATATGGGAGAGAAAACCCTCTTCCAACTCTTTCCTGATGATGAGGAAGATCCGGCGAAACCCGGCCACATAGGCGTCGAACACGGCATAGTCCAGCAGGGCTTCGCCGTGGGGGCCGACGGGCTCCAGCTGCTTCAATCGGCCGTACCGGGTGGACATTCCGGCGGCCAGGAGGACCAGTGTAGGATTCATGGGCCAATAGGGTAGTCGGTTTCCGCCTGTCGGACCACCCGGAACACCTTATCTTACGAGCTTCTCTAAAAGCGGCCCCTGCACGGCAGAGAACCGGGGAGAGCCCTCGGGATCATCCCCCGGGGTGGTCCCGACACCGATGAGCGAGAAGCACGGAACCTTCATGGCCACCGACTGCCACATGGTAGAAAGACCCCGCCGGACATTCAGACTCCTCTGGTTGGCCCTGTGCCTCACGGCGCTCCCGGCCAACACCACCGGCCAAACCCTCGACTCCAACCGGCCCGACCTGACGTGGGGCGGTGAGATCCGGCCTCGGTTTCTGGGCCGCGAGCCGGTGGAGGGGGGATGGGACAGCTGGATCTCCATGCGAAGTCGGGTTGCCCTGGACGGGCGTTGGGAAAGTGGCCTGGGTTTCTTCGTTCAGGTCCAGGACGTCCGTTTCTGGGGAGAGGAGACCAGCAACAGGGACCGGAGCGCCGACGCCGTGGATTTCCATCAGGCCTACCTGGAGGTGGACGATATCCCGGGAATCGGTGGCCGGATTCGAGGGGGCCGGCAGGAGGTTTCCCTGGGGGAGGGACGCTTCATTTCAGCTCCCGATTGGGGGCAAGCCGGCCAGTCCTTCGACGGCCTCCTCTGGACCCGTTTTTTCGGATCCGGCAATCTCGATGTGCTCTACCTCAGGACCAGAGAGGGATCGTCCGACACCCACGAATCCAGCGCCGACTTCGCTGCCGTCTTTTTCCAGGAGCCTCTGGGCAGCCAGGGTTCTCTCCGGCTGCTGGCCATCCACGACCGCTCCACCGAAGACTCCGGCACACACCAGACGACCCTGGGACCTACCTGGACCTGGGGCAACGGAAGGCTCTCCCTCAGGGCCCAGGGGATGCTCCAGTTCGGAGAACGTGACGGCCGGGACGTCTCAGCCCACATGCTGGCTGCCAGCACGGGCCTCCAGGTCCTGGATGGCAGGGGGTCCGTCACCCTCTGGTACGATCGCCTTTCAGGAGACTCGGACCCTGAGAACCCCGACCAGGAAGCCTTTTCCACCCTCTTCGGCGCCCGCCACCGGTACTACGGAAGGGCCGATTACTTTCTCAACATCCCGGAAGACACCGGGGACCTGGGCTTGGAGGATGCAGCCCTGAAACTGGCTTTCCGTCCGCATCCACGCCTGGGCATCAACCTGGACCTTCACCGGTTCCGGACTACCGAAGCAGGTGAGTTCCCCGGCCGGCACCTGGGGGAGGAAGTGGATCTCTGGATTTCCTACCTGTTCCGTGGTGCACTGCGGCTGGAAGCTGGATACTCGGTGATACGGGCGGGGAAGGCCCTGGAGGAGCTGGACAGGCTGGAGGGGACCGGGAACATGGCCTACCTCATGAGTTCCCTCAGGTTTTGAGCCCGTGACTCTCCGAAGCCCTCCCGGAGGCCCCCTGAGAAAGGTCCAGGAGAGGATCATCGAGTGCCGGCTCTGTCCCCGTCTGGTGGCCTGGCGGGAGAAGGTGGCTTCCCGAAAGAGGGCCGCCTTTTCCGAGGAGGAGTACTGGGGCCGGCCCGTGCCCGCTTTCGGCGACCCCGACGGCCGCCTCCTGGTAGTGGGCTTGGCCCCCGCCGCCCACGGAGCCAATCGCACGGGACGGATGTTCACCGGAGACCGTTCCGGCGACTGGCTCTATCGAGCCCTCTTTCGGGCCGGTTTCGCGAACCAACCCGATTCCCGAAACCGGAACGATTCCCTGGTACTCCGCGACTGCCTCATCACTGCAGCGGTCCGATGTGCTCCTCCGAACAACAAGCCCACGCCCGCCGAACGGGACACCTGTGGAGCCTACCTGCAGGAGGAGATTCAGCTCCTCACCCACGCCAGGGTCATGGTGGCCCTGGGGAAATTCGCCTTCGATCAGCTCTGGCGGATCCTGAAGGCCCTGGGGGAGCCCCTCCCCTCGCCCAGACCCCGGTTCGAGCACGGGCTGGAGGTGAGGGTCGGCTCCGACCTGACCTTGATGGCGTCCTTTCATCCCAGCCAGCAGAACACCTTCACAGGAAAGCTGACGGAGGAGATGTTCGACGGGATATGGATCCGGGCCGCTGAGATCCTGACCTCGGAGGCCGTCGAGACCTGATCCGGCGGAAAACTCCATGCCGATCCCCGGGGCCAATCCAGAGACCCGGATCGAGTCGGAGAAGGGATCGAGTTAGAGAAGGGTGAGGATCCGGGGTTCCATTCCCCTGGTGGTCACATCCACCTTGGCCAGGGAAACGGGCTTCGATCCCCGAGCGGGGCCGGCAGACCCGGGGTTCAGGAAAAGAACGCCCCGGGTCCACCGAATCTCTGGCACATGGGTATGCCCGTGCACCACGGCAGCAAAACCCGCTGCCCCTGGATCCAGGTCCAACTCGTCCAGGTCGTGGAGAACGTAGAGGGAGGTATTGCCCAACTCCAGGACCTCGGTGGCCGGAAGCCCCTTTGTCCACGCTCCCCAATCCATGTTCCCCCGGACGGCGGTAACATGGGCAATGACCCCAAGCTCCTCCAGGATCCCGGGATCGCAGATGTCGCCGGCATGGATGATGAAATCCACCCCCTGGAGGGCCGCCGACGCCTCGGGACGCAGGAGGCCGTGGGTGTCCGAGATCACCCCCACCAGGAAACGTGAGCGGTCTGCCACAGGCTAGCCACCTCCCGGCCAGGGCTGAGATCGGGGACCCTCGATGGGCCGCGGGTTCTCCCCACCGCGAGTGGCTTCCCTGGTGGCGAGATTAAACCGGCCGCCGGGAGGAATGAAATAGAAGCGGCCCCGGTCCCCCACCATCTTCTGGTTGTCGTAGATGAGGACGTAGGACGCCCCCATCACCTCGAACTCGTCACCTTGGACCACGATGGCCGTGTTCTCGTCGATCCCGATTCCCAGAAGCTCCGGGTGGGTTTCAATGACCTCGATGAGGTCGAACTGCCGGTTGCGCCGCAACACATGCTGGTCGATGGCGGAATATTTCAGGAACCCGAAGCCCTCCTCATGGTCGCCCATCATGATGGTGTTTCCTGACGTGTCCCCCCGAACCAGGTAGGAACCCTGTATGGTCGCACCGGCCGAAGAGCCTCCGATCACGCCCCCACGCTCCAGGACCTTCCAGAACTCCTCCTCGGCCCGGGTCCCCAGGAACCCGTCGGCGATATGCCACTGACGACCGCCGTTGAACCACACGGCCGTGGCGTTCCGGATCGGCTCGATGAACTCGTCGGTGTTGGCCTCTGCCGGATCTTTGGTGTGCACGCAGGTCACACTCCGGACGCCCATCCTCCACCAGGACGCCACACCGCAGTTCCCATTGTCGTACTCCTCCCGGCCCCCGGCTGTGGGTACCACCACGATTCGGGCCGTATCCCCTCCGGCCAATTCCACGAAACGCTCCCGGATAGCGGGATCCCGCATGGCTCCGCCTACGATCACCAGCGAGCCGTTTTCCGGTCCGAACTCCTGGGCATTCAGCCCCGGGGGCCCACCCGTCAGGAGAAGAATCAGGGTGGCCAGCAGTATTCCGGTCCATCGGTCCATTGTCGTTCCTCGTGGGTGATTGTCGTCCCTCGCACCTGCACTTGTGCCCGGTTCGGCCGAAGAGACCCCGCTGCCTCCGCCTCGGGGAATGGCGGACTCGGGAGATTTCGCCGAAACAAGGTAGAGCCCCGATGAAGATTCACCAGGGCCCTGGTTCCGAGACGAATTTCCGGAGGAGAGAACCGGTCAGGTCAACCGCTTCCCCTACTGCCGATTCCGAATCACGAACATGGCAATGGCAAAAACCAGGAGCAGGGCCGCGATGATCATGGGAAGAGCAGCGGTGATCTCAACCTCCCCGGCCCTCTGGAAGAAGAAGAGGCCGAAGCCCAGGACCGCTACTCCCAAGCCCAGGACCAGGCTGAGGACCGTGGCCACGGTGGCCTGATTGCCCCCTGTGGACATCAGTGCCATGCGAACGGCGGCCCGGATCTCAGTCCGGGTGGTGGCCGGGTGAGCCTTCTTGTACTCCTCCAGCACCTGTCGCAGGAGCCCGGCGAGCTCCCGGACCCTGGGAGAAGGGGGTGTTGGCGGAGTCACTACGGGTACGTATGTCATGAGGATACCCCCTGTTGATCTGATGCCCGGTTCGTTCGTCTGATAGTACGGGCCCAGGTCCCGATTCCTTCCAACCATGGGCCCCAAGGGCCCGGGATTCAGCCACGGCGGCCCACGAGCTGAACCACGGAGCTTCGGCCAGTGTGCATCCGCCCCTCGTGAACCTCACGCTCCGTCTCCTGAGCCAGCAGAAGATCCAACCCCTGGAATTCTTCTCGGAGGTCGGAAACCGAGAGGAGGCGATCCCCATGGGGAGGGCCACCGGTGTCGTACTCCAACTGCTTTGGCGTAAAGGCCTCGAGAATCAAGATCCCGCCCGGAGCCAGACCCCTGGTTACAGCCCCATGGACTCTTCGTCGCAACTCGGGAGGAAGGTGAAAGAAGATGGAGATGATCCCATGCCACTCTCCCTCTCTCAGGTCGAATTCCTCGATGGAAGAGACGACCGTCTCCACGAACACCCCCCGCTCCTGGGCCAGGCTCTGAGCCTTGTCCATCCCCACCTGGGATTCATCGACCCCCACCACCTCGTATCCTTGTTCCGCCAGGAAAACAGCGTTCCTTCCCTCCCCCTCGCCCAGGCAGAGGACTCGGCCGGGGGGAATTCGATGGGCCTCCTGACGAAGAAAATCGTTGGGCTCGGTGCCGAACGCCCAACCCTCCGCCGCGTACCGATCATCCCAACGAGACATGGTCGATTCCGGACCTCTCACGAGGGTCTCAACATATCCAGGACGATGGGCAAGGCAGCCTCGGCCCAGCGTGCGTACATCGCCCCGGAGGGATGGAGGCCGTCCTCCGCCACCAGATCCGGGTTCTCCGCTGCTTCCCGGGAGATCCCGGTGACGTCGAGGTAGCGAACAGCGAAACGCTGGCTTTCAATCCGATTGATCTCGTTGAAGGCATCGATCTCCGATGTGATGCCGGCTCGATCTCTACCCTCCGCAAAAGGCATGACACCCCAGTCCGGGATGGAGAGGACCAGGACTCTCCCTGGGTTTCCGCCGGCGAAGGCGATGGCCTGGTTCAGGAGGTCCACGAATTCCGTCCGGTACTCCTCCATGGACCGCCCTCGGTACTGGTTGTTGACCCCGATGAGAAGGGAGACCACATCGAAAGTGCCCTTCAGATTCCTCTCCTGGATTCCCCGAGCCAGCTCGTCGGTGGTCCAACCGGTTTGAGCCACGATCACCGGATCGTTCACGGGGATACCTTCCCCATCCAGTGCCGAAGCCAGCTGCACAGGCCAGCGGAGGCCGGGACTGACGCTCTCACCGATGGTGTAGGAATCTCCAAGGGCCAAGAAGGTCACCGTGTCATCTCCCATGGGCGGCTCCGGGTCCCCCGGCCCTTGCCCGCCGCACCCCAGGGCCACGAGGAACAGAAAAAAGACGATGGGCTTTCCAGGATGTACCTTCTTCATATCTCTCCAAATAGAAACTTCTCGGCGGTCGCACGCTACAGCCTACCCAGGGGATCCCGGTTCGATCCGGAGCACGGACGTGGAGATACCGCAATTAGCGGCGACGCGGAAATCAGGCCTGGATGGACGTCGCCCACATGTATGCGACGAAAGCAGCCATCACCAGGTCGAAGGATAAGCAGAAGGCTGGATACCCCTCCGGGATTTCGTCGCCAAGGGCCGTAAACCTCTTCAGGAAGGACCAGAAGGCGTGGAGGAGCCAGGCCGCCGAGAGGAGAAGGGGGGAGTGCCAGAGGCCCAGCAACCCCAGCCCGAGGAGTACTACGGCCACGGCCCATTGTGGCCCGGCGGAGTCCCCGTCCGGGCTGGCCATGGCCATGCCCGGGTACACACCCACCACCAAACCCAGCACCCCGGCGAAAAAGGAGAAGGCGAGGGGTTCCGGGAACACGGCCGCAACACCCAACGTGATCCCCGCAGCTAGCAGTCCCTTCAGCACAGCCGGCGCCTCCAATCCGGAGAACCGATAACCATTTGTTTATCTCTTCCCCTATCACCCTCTAAGGTCAAGTCCCACGGAGACGAAGGGTGTTACAGAGAAAACCGTCAAAAGGGAAAATCGTTACCGAAAATCTATTGTATTCCGAAAAACAATGTGACAGATATTGATCAGTACGGTAACGCAATTGTATCAGAAGCCCGTGAAGACTCGTAACGGAAGGTTCCCATGAGAACAGACACCAAGCCGGCAAGGATCGTCGTCCCCCTCCTCGGGATGTTGCTGGTGGGGGGGTGTACATGGGGCTTTGGCGGGAGTGAGGGCGAAATCCCGGCCATGCATCGGAACCTCTCCAAGACCGTCGATATCCAGACCGGCGTGGTCCAGGGAGACCTGGGAAAGGCTCAAAAAGCTGCAGCCTGGCTCTTGGATCGGGAAGACGAAATGGTCGTTCCCCCGGAGGGAGTGGAATACCAGCGGGCCATGTTGAGCTCCGCCGCTCGCATCATGGAGGCGGCCGAGCTGCGGACCGTCGCTATGGAGACAGGCCATTTGGCCGGCGGGTGCGGAAGCTGCCACCTGGCAGTGAAAGCCGGTCCCCGATTCGTGGTTGGAAACGAGGCACCGAGTGGAACCAGCCAGGAAGCCCAGATGATCCGGCACCTCTGGGCGGCCGACCGCATGTGGGAGGGCCTCGTGGGCCCCTCCGATCAGGCTTGGGAAGCCGGCGCCAAGGCCATGGCCGAAACCCAACCAGCCCTGGCCAGGGTGTTTCGAGCCTCCACATCCATGGCGGAGCCCGAGGGTTTTCTGCGAGAAGTCAACTCCTTGGCCAACGAGGCCACCACGGCTACCTCCCTGGCCGAGAAAGCCGACGTCTACGGCAGACTCCTGAATACCTGCAACCGTTGCCACTCCCCTGCAGGGATCATGGTGGAGAAGTAACCTCCGACCGGTCATCCGGGAAAAAAAAGGGGAGCCGGTGCGCTGACCGGCTCCCCTTCATGTTTTTTCCCTCCGATCTTCAGCCCCACTTCCTGCCGCTGGGACCTCAGCGCCGCTTCAACTCCAGCTCGTAGAACCAGAGGTCGTCGTTCGGCACATCCAGCTTCATCTCCGACACCTCACCGAAGGGATCCAGGACGAAGGTGGCAGCTCCTTTGCCGAACCATGCGAAGGTGTTCCGCCACCGTATAAGGAAGGTGTCGTGATGGAGATAGGTGAGGTCTGCCACGAGATCCTGATTCGGGAAAAGGCGGAGAACCAGCTGATCACCTTCCACGGTCACAGTGGCCTCCCCGTACATGGCACCCCCGTAGGTCCCGGCGTAGGCCTGCAGGGCGAGGGAGGGTAGCGTCCCCTCAACCCGCGCTTCCTCGAAGCGGTCCTGGCGGTCTTCGAAGCCCCGCCGCGCCGAGCGCCAGCTTCCAAGGAGTTCCTCGCTCCAATCCTTCGGCTCTCCACCCAGGTAGGCATCCAGGACGGTGTTGGTGATGGCCGTGGTGATGCTGGTCATGGCGTTGGTGAAGACAGCCACGGCCAGATTCTCCTCCGGCACCAGCACCACTCGACTGAACATGCCGTCGTACCCGCCGCCGTGGCTGACGATGAGGCGCCCCAGGTAGTCGTTGAGGTTCCAGCCCAGACCATACCCCCGAAAATGGGTGGAGGGCGCGGAGCTCCTCGACGCAGCCGAGACGGCTCGGGCGGTATGGACCGTCCACATGTTCCAGGAAGACGCTTCGGAGAAGAGCCGGACCCCCTCGGCCTCACCGTTCCCCAACTGGAGTTCGAGCCACGCCGCCATGTCCGCCACGCTCGATATGATCCCGCCGGCAGCGGCCATGGCGTCCCAATTGTACCAACCGATAGGCTCCACCCGGTCCAGATAGTTCTTGTGGGGGGTGGCCACGTTGTCCCGTTGGGTAAGATCTGTGGTGGAGGTGACGGTCCGCTCCATACCGAGGGGGCCCAGGATCCTGGCCTGGATGAACTCGGCCCACGGCATTCCGCTGGCGGCGGCGACAACCTCCCCGGCGGCGATGAACATCAGGTTCGAGTACCCGTAGGAAGCTCTGAATGGCCCGGCCTGGGGCAGGAACCGGGCCCGTCGCACCACTTCCTCGGCAGTGTAGTCGGTGCCATACCAGAGCAGGTCGCCGCTATAAGTGCCGAGCCCACTGCGGTGGGAGAGGAGATCCCGGACCCGCATCTCCTCACTCACATAGGGGTCGTAGAGCTGGAAGTAGGGAAGGTGCTTCCTGACCGGGTCGTCCCATGAGAGCTTCCCTTCCTCCACGAGCATCGCCAAGGCAGCCGAGGTGAAAGCCTTGGAGTTCGAGGCGATGGCAAAGAGGGTGTTTTCGTCCACAGGCTCGCCGGATCCCAGGGCCCGCTCCCCGTACCCCTTTATGAGGACCGTCTCCCCGTCCTTCAGGACCACCACCGCCAGGCCCGGTACGGGCCAATCTCGCTGGGCATCGGCAATCATCCTGTCCAGGCCGGCTACGTCGGGAGACTGGCCGACGACGGCGGTGCTCTGGACCCCGGGAATCGTTCCTTCCAAGGCGGATAGAACCAGAAGAAGGAACAAGACCGGGACGTGCCTCAGCCAGGAGGCGCTCCAGCCCTTCGACGTCACCCTTTGCTGCGTCATCGCTCGAGCTCCCTGTCCAAGGCATCGCCGAGCCGCCGAAGGCCACCCTCCAGAACTTCCTTCTTGCCTCCCAACGCCACCCGGAAATGGGGCGGGGCCTCGAAGAAATGCCCCGGTACCACTCCCGTGCCGTACGTCTCCCGGAGGCGGGCTACGAAAGGCCCGCTATCCTCCAGGCCGGTGATTCTGGGGAATCCCACCGACCCACCCTGCGGTTCTACCCATTCCAGCTCCGGGCGCCCACCGATGAACCCCTTGAGGAGCTGGAAGTTCGGGTCCAGGATGGCCCGGGCCCGTTCCCGCAACCCGGGGAGATTCTCGAAGGCCATGAGAGCCAGAAGCTCCGATGGAAAGGCGCCTACCCCGTCTACCAGGTCTCTCACCCTCCGGCAAGCCTCCACCACCTCCGGAGAGCCCAGGATCCATCCGGCCCTGAGGCCCGAAAGCCCATAGGCCTTGGTCAGGGAAGAGGTGGAGATGAAGGTGGAGGAGAGCGTGGCAGCCGGAGGCGGAGGATCACCGGGTACCGATTCCAGATACACTTCGTCCACCAGAACCCTGGCGCCGACCTCCGCCGCCACTTTTCCGATGGCCTCCAGACGATCAGTGGAAGTCAGAGCACCGGTGGGGTTGTGGAGATTCGTGAGGATGATGAGTCTGGTGTCAGGGGAAAGGGCCCTGGCGACCCGGTCCGGATCCACCTGGAATCCATCCTCGAACACTCGGTCGAAGCGCTTGATGCGGGCTCCCAGGAACCGCGGGATGCCAAGGAGTGGATCATAGACGGGTCGCTCCACGAGAACCTCGTCGCCCGGGCGGAGGAGAGCGCCTCCCACCAGGAAGTTCGCACCGGAAGCACCTGTGGCCAGTGCCACTCGACTGGTGGGCAGTCCGGCCCTGGAAGCGATGGCGTCCAGGAGTGGCTCGTACCCTTCCTCATGGAAACCGTCCAGCTCCAGCCGATCTCGGGCACCCGGGAGGTCCTCGACGGCGCAGTGAAGAAGGTTGCTCCCCATGAGATTGAACTCCATGGGGGGAGCATGCTTCATCCAGACTACATAGGGTGCCCAATCGTTTTCCGGCGGAGCCTGTTCATGCTGGTGGTCAGGATTGGATGGTCGGGTGTCCATATCGTCGATTCCAGAAAAGGAAAGCAGGGATACCGGTGGCCAGGAGCAGCACCCCGAAGAGGGACCCCTTTGGATCGGTCCAGATGCTGCTGGTCACGATATAGAGAGCGACTGCCGTGAACAGGCCGGGGACCAGGGGATAGCCCGGGGTCCGGAACGTGCCTGGGGACCGCGCCTCCAACGGAATTCGCCTTCGGAAGACAAAAAGGCTCGCCCCTGCCAAGCCGAAGAAGATCCAGTCGGCGAACACGACGTAATCCACCAGTTGAGCGTAGTCCTTCCAGAAAACCAGGACCAGCGCCAGACCGGTCTGGAGGAA
>JASFVN010000015.1:0-34562 GCA_050049805.1 Gemmatimonadota bacterium | reverse complement strand
GGCCGACGTGAAGACCTTCGTGGATCACATCGACTATGTTGTCGACCTGATCGGTATCGACCACGTTGGCGTGGGAACCGATTTCGATGGCGGCGGCGGTGTTCCAGGATTCAACGATGCCAGCGAAGCCCTGAACGTGACCACCGAGCTGGTCCGCCGGGGATACTCCGACGAAGAGATCAAACAGATCTGGGGCGAGAACCTCCTGAGGGTTTGGCGGGAAGTGGAGCGTGTTGCGGCCGAGATCCAGGGCTGAAGCCGGGGCTTGAGGCAGCTTCACTTCTCATTTGCCAAGAAAAATGGAGGAGGGCTCCAGAGCCCTCCTCCATTTTTGCTCCGCGCGCCAGGCATGGTGCGCGGTGCGGCCCAAGGCACCCGCAGGCCTAGGGCACCATATAGAAGCTTATCTGATTCCTTTTCTTTACGATCATGGTTTGGTTGGCCATGTCGGCAAGGACGTTCACCAGCTCCGGCCGGAACCTTTGCTGGGGCCGGACCCGAAGCTCCGCTGATTCCACTCCGAAGGGCGATGCACGGGGGCGCAATCGAATCCACCTGTAGTCCGCGATCTCCGTGCTGAAGTTGAATCCCTCGGGAAGGTATTCCTCGAGGCCAGGGGGGACCCTTCCCCAACCGGAGTTTCCCGTCCGGCCACCGTCGTCGGCGATGAAGTGGGAGTAGGCGAGCTGAACCGCCCGGACATCACCGAGGATGTTGGCTGCATGGGCCTTGGTCACGACGCTCCAGTAGTTCGGCAGGGCGATAACGGCGAGGATGCCCATCAGGACCACCACCGTGAGGACTTCGATCAGAGTGAACCCGTGGCTAGCCGGACTTCTTGGGCTCTTCATCGTCCTACCTCGTACGGGGGGAGGAGCTCGAAGAAAGCATCCTCGAGAGGTTCCAGATCCTGGCCGGATTCGTATTCTACACTGACCCCCTCGGCTGATGCCTCCAAAGTGTATCCGCGGGACCCGAGGCTGTACCGCAAACCTTCCTCGTCCATCCCTATGCTTTCCAGATCGGACGGATAGGCTCCCCTTTCCTCGAATTCCGCCTCCAGGGCCAGGACCGTTACATAGATGGTTTCCCGGAGGGAGGTTTCAACGGGCACCCTGTATGCCTCGAGGGGATCGTCTCTGTTCAATCGGATCAGAAGACCGAGAACCAGTACCAGGGCCACAAGAAGGAGGGGATGGATCTTCCCCGATGTGGAGGTCAAAGCGGCCTCTCCAGCTTCGGTGCGCACGTTCCGCAGCCCCCGGGTCTCGGGAAGGCTCGGGATGGGCCTCATCCCTCACCTTAGCCAAAACCGGAACCGAAAACAAATGTTTATGAGAGGACTGGTCTGGAAAACACCGGAAGATCTGGTGACCCACAGTGCTCAGATGCCGGTCCTCGAATCCAGGCGGTGAAGCCCCGAGCGCCGGGCCACGTCGAGGGCCGAAAGGTACTCGGCTCGAGAGAGTTTTTGGTTCAGCTCGGGGCAGAAATCCGCGCTCACCTTGCCACCGGGTCGATACTGGCCCATCACGTTCACAAAGGTTTCGGGCCCGATCTCGCTGACAATCCATTGCAGAATCTCACGGGTTTCTTCTTCGAAGCCGGGCATGACCAGGTGCCGCACCAGGAGTCCCCGGCGGGCCAGTCCGGTGGCGCTGATGTCGAGGAATCCAACCTGTCGTTGCATCTCCTCCACGGCCGCTTTCGCAACCTCCGGATAGTCCGGTGCCTTCAAGTACCGGTCGCTGTAGGAGGTTGAGAAGAATTTCAGATCCGGCATATAGATGTCCACAATCCCGTCCAGGAGAGCCAGGCTTTGGAGTGAATCGTAGGCACTGGTGTTGTAGACGATTGGGAGCCGCAGACCCCCCTCCACTGCCGGGACCAAGGCCTCCAGGACCTGGGGGACCACGTGCTCGGGAGTGACGAGGTTGATGTTGTGGCAGCCCCGCCTTTGCAGGGACAGCATGAGGGCGGCCAGGACCTGGGGAGGCGTGCCCTCGGATGGGGGGCGAATCCCCTGGCTTATGTCGAAATTCTGGCAGAAAACGCAGCGAAGGTTGCAGTGGCCGAAGAATATGGTTCCTGATCCATTCCACCCCCGGAGGCAATCCTCCTCGCCAAGGTGTGGAAAGGCGCTGGTGACCACCGCGTGACGCCCGGTCTTGCAGGCAGACCATCGGTCTTCCAGGCGGTTCACCTCACAGTTCCGGGGGCAGACCCTGCAGCTGGCCAGATCCTCCAACGCTTGGTTAGACCTGGACCGGAGCTCATCCAGGCCGAGGCGCAGGTAAGCCGGAGTGAAATCGGGTGGGCCACCGAAGAGCGTTACCACGATTCGCGAGCCATCAGGTTCGATCAGCGGAACTCGGCCAGCCGGACCGGGCGCCGCTGCGGGCCCCAGTCACCGGGCCGAGCTTCAAATACGCCGGGAATCTGGGCCCCGCAGGCCGCACATTTTCCTTCTGGATCCAGGTTCCACTCGGAGAGCACATACCAGTTCCGCCCAATGAGAAGCTCACCACAGACCGGACAGAAGGTGCTTCCACCGGTCTTGTCGTGGACGTTTCCAGTGTAGGCGAAATGGACGCCGTTCTTCTGGGCGATTGACCTGGCCCGGTCCAGACTGGAGGCCGGGGTCGAGGCGACGTCCCGGAGCTTCCAGTCCGGGTGAAAGGCCGTAAAGTGCATGGGAACATCGGGCCCCAGATTCTCTGCGACCCACGCCGTCATCTCCTCCAGTTCGCCTTCGGAGTCGTTCCATCCGGGGATCAGCAGCGTCGTCAGCTCGACCCAGACGTCCGTTTCCCTGCAGACGTAGAGGAGCGTGTCCTTCACGGGGTCCAGGTGGCCCGCTGCCAGTTTCCTGTAGAATTCCTCTGAAAAGGCTTTGAGGTCGATATTGGCCGCATCCATGTGCTGGTAGAACTCAACCCTCGGCTCAGGACATACGTACCCTGCCGTCACTGCCACCGTGTGGATTTGCAGCTCCCGACAGGCCAAAGCCACGTCGATGGCATACTCGTGAAAGATCACCGGGTCATTGTACGTGAAAGCCACGCTTCGGCAGCCCAGACTTTTGGCAGCTCGGGCAATCGTCTCAGGAGAGGCCTGATCCATGAGCCGGTCCATCTCCCTGGACTTCGAGATGTCCCAGTTCTGACAGAACTTGCAGGCCAGGTTGCACCCTGCTGTTCCGAAGGAGAGGATAGGCGTTCCTGGGAGAAAGTGGTTCAAGGGCTTCTTTTCGACCGGGTCGATACAGAAGCCCGACGAGCGCCCGTAGGTGGTGAGCACCATGGCGCCGCCGTGGTTGGCCCGGACAAAACACATCCCGCGCTGGCCAGCCCTGAGCTTACAGAAGCGGGGGCAAAGGTCGCACTGAATCCGGCCGTCCTCCAGAGTATGCCAGAATCTGCCCGGCTTTCCACCGTCCATGGGATCAGGCCTCCACGAGATTGAGTGGTAAAGACGGATCGAGGTGCATCAGCAGGTCGTGGACCGAAGCAGATCGCGGGCTCATGGGGTCAGGGCACATTCTCCTCCGCTTCTTCCTTCCCCGTTTCCTGCTCCTTTGGCCCCTTCCTCAGGTCCTCCATCTCTTTCCTCGCCCTTTCCAGGGCGTCGGCCATTTTTCTGAGGACCTCGGGGCCACTCTCCCATGCGAAGGCTCCTTCGAAGGTGGACTGGGCCAGCCGGGAGAAGGCCGCCGAAAGATCTCGGGCGTCTTTTCCCCAAAAGCGGTCTGCAAAAGCTCCGATCCTCTCGAAAATCTCATCTACGACGTCGCCGTGCTCGTCCAGGTACTCCCGTCCTTCATCGGTGATTTCGTACGTCTTCTTCCCGTTCTCCTCGTGACAACGGACGTACCCTTCATCCTCCAACATTTGTAGGGTTGGATAAACCGATCCGGGACTGGCCTTATAGCAACCACAAGACTCCTCTTCCAGAGCCTGCATGACCTCATAACCGTGCATCGGCTTTTTTGAAACCAATCTCAGAATCACAAACTTCAGATCGCCCCGCTCGAAGATTCTCCACCTGAAACGTCTGCCGCGCTGATTCGCCCAGCTGCCAAATCCGAACCCTTCTCCCCAGCAGTTGTCGTCTTTCTCGCCCATTATTCCCTCCATGTGATATATCGTCCGATATATCACACGATATATCGCTAATTTGTATTCCGCAAGGGGCTCTTCCGGAAGGTTCAGCGGAGATTCCAACCTCAGGCCCTCGGCAGGCGTCGAATCAAATGTCCAGATCTGAACCCTGGAGAAGGCCCGATACGTATGGGGTGAAAACCCCACTCATCGCGTTAGGAGCAGGACATGAAAGCCGTCATCTTCTTTTCCGGCCTGGCAGGACTCCTCATCTTCGGCCCTCCATTCATCAAGTCCCGAACCCACAAACACGAAGTCTCCGTCATCGTCCATGAAGCGGTGAAGACCGAAAGGGTGGCTTACCCGGCTGACGCAGCCGAAGGACAGGTATCCTGGGACGACCAGAGCCAATGCCGCTTCGAGGCCGAACGAGCCACCTCTGTTCCGTTGGGCTCCATCCGGGAGCTTCAACTCAGCGCGGGAGCTGGTTCTCTCGAGGTCATCGGCGTGGAGGGGCTCCGGGAGATCCAGGCGGTAGGACGGGCTTGCGCCTCCCACGAGGAGTTCCTCGAGGACATCCGACTCACCGCTGAGGTGGACGGGTCGACCCTCTTCATGAAAACCCACCACCCTGAGATGCGGGGTTGGAGCAGTGGGAACCGCTACGCGAGCCTGGACCTCCGCGTGGAAGTCCCGGCGGGACTGGCGGCGGAGATCCTGGACGGCAGCGGGGAGATGACTGTGAGAGATCTAGGGTCGGCCATGATTCAGGACGGATCGGGGGAGGTGGAGATTTACGACATCAGAGGGGATCTGTCTGTGGAAGACGGCTCGGGGGAACTGCTGATCCAGGGCGTGGCGGGAGTGGTGAGGGTGGAGGACGGCTCTGGAGAGCTCGTTCTCATTGACGCCGGTTCCGACGTGGAAATCCACGATTCGTCGGGAGAGGTGGCCATCAGGGGGGTCCATGGATCCGTTACCCTGAGGGACAGCTCCGGGGAGCTGGAAATCCAGGACGTGACAGGCTCCGTGAGAGTGCTCCAGGACAGCTCGGGTGATATTGCAGTGAGGGGAGTGGGAGGTGACTTCATCGTGGAGAGGGACGGAAGCGGCGACATCAGCCACGAGGGAGTCCAGGGCTCGGTGGACATACCTCGGAAGAGAGGTCGAATGTAACCCTCGGCGCTTCCACCTCTGGCGCGAAGGGGGCGGTTCCAGGGAAATTCCCCGGAACCGCCCCTCTCGTATTCGGGCCCCAGAGCGGGCACCGTAAGCCACACGGAGTGAAGACATGGACGCCGCCTCCCTGCTGTACCTCTCACGACAAGATGTGGAATCTCTCGGGATCCCCATGGAGGAGATCATCGCCGCCGTGGAAGGGGCCCTGGACGAGAAGGGTCGGGGAACGGCCGAAATGCCGCCGAAACCCGGTGTGCATCCTCTTCCTGATGCATTCATTCACGCCATGCCCGCCTTCCTTTCTGAAATGGGGGCCGTGGGTATCAAGTGGGTCTCGGGCTTCCCCCAGAACCTCACCAAAGGACTTCCTTACATCAGCGGCCTCTTTGTCCTCAACAATGCGAAGACCGGGTTTCCCCTGTCAGTCATGGATTGCACTTGGATTACGGGTGTTCGTACCGGGGCAGCCTCGGCGGTGGCGGCCAAGCACCTGGCTCGACCCGATGCCAGTACCATGGGTGTAGTGGCCTGTGGCCTCCAGGGTCGGACCAATCTGGAAGCCATGGCCTGCCTTTTCCCCCTGGAGCGGGTCTTCGCGTTCGACATCGATCCAGAAGCAGCCCACGCCTTTGCCGAGGAGATGGGGGACCGGCTGTCACTGGAGATCACTCCGGTGGATCGACTCAAGGACGCCGTGGCGGGTTTGGACTTGGTGGTGACAAGCGGACCTATACTGAAGGATCCGACGCCGAACATACCGGCCGGGTGGCTTGCACCCGGCGGTTTCGCGTGTCCCCTGGATTTCGACAGCTACTGGACGGATGAGGCCTTCGCCGAGGCTGATCGTCTTGCCACCGACGACCGGGCCCAGTTCTCATATTATCGGAAGATAGGTTATTTCAGGGGTACCCCTGATCCGTATGCCGATCTGGGGGAGATCGTCACGGGCCGGGCCTCTGGAAGGGAAGGAAGTGCGGAAAGAACAATGAGCCTGAACCTGGGCTTGGCCATCGAAGATGTGGCGACGGCACGGCTGATCTATGAAAGAGCCATGGAGACCGGTGTCGGCGCAGAGTTGCCCCTTTGAGCGAAAACTTGTGGTCTTTCTTGAATCGGTCTATTTTTAGGCAAACCTAAAAATGTTCCGGCGTTCGATGCTCATTTTTTCTCGCTGAACTTCGACATAGCACCATGATGGTTGATCCAGCTCTCGCCCTTTTGATATTCGGCCTTCTTACCTTGGTGGCCGGACTCCTTTTCTGGCCCGGAAGGGGCGGGGTGTCCAGGCTGTTGCGGGTTGCGGAGATGTCGGAGAGAGTCCGCCTGGAGGACGCCCTCAAGCATTTGTATAAGGGGGAGTATGCCGGGCGTCGGGTCTCCGTCGACTCGGTGGCAGGCGCGGTCGAGGTGTCCCGAAGCAAGGCCCTTCACCTTCTCAAGAGGTTGGAGGAACTCGGGTATGCGAGGGCTCAAGGCGAGGGCTTCGTGCTGACTGATTCGGGCCGGGATTATGCACTCCATGTGGTTCGGACTCACCGGCTTCTGGAGCGGTATCTTGCCGATCGGACCGGAGTGCTCCCCGAAGATTGGCACGGAGAGGCCGAAAGGAGGGAGCACAGGCTGTCGCCCGAGGAACGGGAATCCCTGGCGGCCCGCCTCGGACATCCTCTCTACGATCCCCACGGGGATCCGATTCCCACGGCGAACGGTGACCTACCGCCGAGAACCGGCGTGCCTGTCACCAACCTGGCTCCCGGGCAGACGGCAGCCATTGTCCATCTGGGTGATGAGCCTCGGGAGGTCTATGAGAGCCTCACTCATGAGGGCCTTTCGCCCCTCATGACTCTGAAGGTCCTGGATTCCGCACCGGGGGAGGTGCGGTTCGAAACCTCAGGAAGAGAACACGCGATTCCTGCCATCATTGCTCGAAACATCACCGTCGAGCCACTCCCCGATGCCGAGGCCGACACCACTGGTGGGGAGACATTGGCGGATGTGGGAGAGGGCGAGGTTGCGAGGGTCCTGGGGATCCACCCGAGTCTGCAGGGACCCCAACGGAGGAGGCTCTTGGACCTGGGATTCGTCCCGGGAACCTTGGTGGAGGCGGAGCTCTTCAGCGCCGGGAATGATCCGGTGGCCTATCGTATCAGGGGTGCCCTCATCGCCCTTCGCAGGGATCAGGCCTGTTGGGTTCAGGTCGACCGGAAGGTCGAGGCCTGATCATGCCTGGGGCCGCTCCAGAGGTCAGACCGGTCCCGCTCAGGCGGAGTGAGGACCTGGTGCCCTTGGGCCTCCAACCGGACCGTTGGGACTTTCTGGTGGCGTTGGCCGGAAACCCGAACACGGGGAAGAGCACCGTCTTCAACGCCCTCACCGGCCTTCGGCAGCATACCGGGAACTGGCCTGGAAAGACGGTGGTCCGAGCGGAGGGGGTTTTTGGGCACCAGGGTAAGCGTGTGAAGGTCGTGGATCTCCCAGGGACCTACTCACTGCAAGCCGGAAGCACCGACGAAGAAGTAGCCAGGGACTTTCTCCTCTTCGGACGTCCGGACGTGACGGTGGTGGTGGTGGACGCGACCCGGCTGGAGCGAAACCTGAACCTTGTCCTTCAGATCCTGGAGATCACTCCAAAAGTGGTGGTGTGCCTCAATCTCATGGACGAGGCCCGTCGCCACGGTATCGCTCTGGACCCGAAGGTGCTGGAGGAGCGTCTCGGCGTGCCGGTGGTTCCCACCGTTGCCCGGGAGAAGAGAGGGATTCCGAAGCTGTTGGGTACCATCCACCGCATGGCTGAAGGGGAGCTGAAAACCAGTCCCTATCGGGTCCAGGAACTACCCCCCGACGTCGAAGAAGCCTTGGGGCAACTCACTTCGGCTGTTGAAGTCGCCATACCCGGGATCCCCAATGCACGATGGGTGGCCATGCGGCTTTTGAACGCCGACGAGAGTGTGGAAAGAGCCTTGAAGAGTGGGGAGATCGGCTCGGGAGATGGAAACGAGTCGGTGCTTCAGTTGGCCACCTCCCTTCGGTGGACCCTCAATCCCAGGTTCCACGATCGCCTGACGGAGCGTCTCTTCCGCGTGGCCGAAGAAATCGCAGGCGTCGTTCAGACGGGGGGGATGAAGCGACTCGTTTTCGACCTGGATCGGAAGCTGGACAGCCTCCTTACGAGTCGGGTATTCGGCTTCCCGTTGATGCTGTTGGTGTTGGCCGTGGTTTTCTGGGTCACCGTGGAGGGCGCCAACTACCCATCGGGAATCCTGGCCTCTCTCCTCATCGAAGGCCTTCACCCGTTTCTGCAAGGGTTGGGAGAGGCCCTCGGCTTTCCCTGGTGGCTGAGGGGGGTGCTCTTCGACGGAATGTACCTCGCCACGGCCTGGGTGGTTGCGGTGATGCTGCCTCCTATGGCCATCTTTTTTCCGCTTTTCACGCTCCTGGAGGATTTCGGATATCTCCCCCGGGTTGCGTTCAACATGGACTCACTGTTCCAGAGAGCCGGTGCCCATGGGAAGCAGGCCCTCACGATGTGCATGGGCTTCGGATGCAATGCGGCCGGGGTGGTGGCGACCAGGGTCATCGACAGCCCCAGAGAGCGTTTGATTGCCATCGTGACCAACAATTTCTCTCTGTGCAACGGGCGATGGCCTACCCAGATCCTCATCGCCTCCATCTTCCTCGGAACCCTTGCTCCCGCGCACCTGGCCGGGCTCCTTTCTGCCAGCGCCGTGGTTTTTGTAGCCATCCTGGGCATCGGGTTCATGTTCCTGACCTCCTGGTTCTTGTCCAGAACCGTCTTGAAGGGTGAGGCCACAACCTTCAGCCTGGAACTTCCGCCGTATCGTCCGCCCCGGATCCTGCAAACGCTCTATACCTCCCTCATCGACCGAACGCTCATCGTGCTCTGGCGGGCCGTGGTGTTCGCCCTTCCGGCCGGAGCCGTCATCTGGCTCGTGGCCAACATCCCCGCCGGTGAGCGGACCCTGGCCGAGGTTCTGATCAACGGCTTGGACCCCTTTGGCCTTCTCTTGGGCTTGAACGGCGTGATTCTGCTGGCGTACATCGTCGCCATTCCCGCCAACGAGATCGTGATCCCCACCATCCTCATGCTCACGACTTTGCTTCTTCCGTCGGCAGGTGTGGGCGCGGGTGTCGGGGTGATGTTCGAGTTGGGCTCGTCGGGCACGGGAGAGATTTTGCGCCTCGGGGGTTGGACCACCCTCACGGGGGTGAACTTGATGCTCTTCAGTCTTCTCCATAACCCCTGCTCCACCACACTGTATACCATCTATAAGGAAACCAGGAGCTGGGGATGGACGGCCCTGTCGGCGGGGCTTCCCCTGGTCCTTGGACTGATCGTCACCTTCCTGGTGGCTCAGGTGTGGAGGCTCGTGGCTTGACGCACCGTCGGGCGGGTGATGACCTGGCGCGGAGGCCCTGAGATTCGAGATGTCGCCCATCGAAAGAGAAACCAAGCTGGAGGTCACCCGCGAAGACTACCAAAAGATTCTCGCGTCGGGAGACCTCCGGGAAACCAGGGATCAGCTCAACATCTACCTTCACGATCCTGGTCGACTCGGGGACGAGTTCGGGTATTTTCGGGTCAGACTCGAGGCAGGAGGATCGGCCACGGCCACCCTGAAAGTTCCCGTGGGATGGGAAGGGGAAGTGCGGGAGATGCTGGAGGTGGAGCGGCCACTGTCCGAATTGGGGCCCGGCCTGTTTCCGAGGCCCCGGCGGTGGGTGTCGCTGGAGTCCTCTGCCTCCGAGGGTCTCACGGAGCACTTCCAGGGGCTGGGAATCACCCGTTTGAGGCGCCTCGGATGGATGAGAAACCTCAGGCATGTGGTGTACTGGGCGGGGATCGGTTCGGTGGAGCTGGATCGCACGCTGCTGCCCAACGGAGGGGTTCACTACGAGGTGGAGATCGACGATCCGAGAAAAGAGG
The DNA here is from genome assembly GCA_050049805.1 of Gemmatimonadota bacterium. Taxonomy (GTDB): domain Bacteria; phylum Gemmatimonadota; class Gemmatimonadetes; order Longimicrobiales; family Gaopeijiaceae; genus JABDNZ01. Next base: position 24,338 of record JASFVN010000015.1, on the reverse strand, counting down.
TGCACCAGGCGTTGGTCAGAAAGATCAGGGAAGTGGCTCCTTCAGCTACCTTCACCAGGGTCGGAAAGTTCTCACGGTTCCTGTGGGCCGTTGGAATGAGGTAAGGGTGTCCCCCCCGATGATTCCTCGGATTTCGTCATCCCGCCCGATCGTCCGTCGCTACCTTCTCGTGAAGTAACCGCTCCCGTCTCCGAGCCAATCCTCGATCTCGTACCAGAGGGCCTCATAGGCCAAAGCCGGTTTGGACGTCCTGGCGTAGGTGTGGATCGGCGCCCGCCGGGCCCCCATCTGTTCCACCAAGCTGGAGTAGGGAATCTCGGTTCCCAGGAAGGGTATCGGGCTCTCGTCGGCCAGGTCCGCCGTGCCTCGGTGCAGGGATCGTCGGCGGTCCACCATGCAGAAGAAAGGGAAGACACCCAGGCGCTTCCGCTCGATCTTCTTCAGAGACTTCAGGAGTTGGAGAAGAGTCCGGAAAGAGAGGGGCGTGGGTATGGTGGGAACCAGCAATACATCGGCGGCTCGGAATACGCTCTCGGACACCAATGAGATGCTGGGGGCACAGTCGATGAAGAGTAGATCGTACTCTTCTGAAAGAGGTTTGAGAACCCTCCCGATCTGTTTCACCGGCTTCCTGGTCTTTTCCAGCTCCAGATCGAGGTGACGATAGGAAAAGTCGGCCGGTAGAAGGTCAAGGCCTTCGAAATCCGTGGCCTTTATGCGGGAATCCAACTCCAGGTCTCCCCGAACCAGTTTCTTTCCTCCTCCCTTGATACGGGGCTTGACGCGAAAATAGAAAGAGGCCGCTCCCTGGGGATCGAGGTCCCAGATCAGGGTCCGAAGACCTTCTCTGGCGGCTAGATAAGAAAGATTCACCGCCGAGGCCGTCTTCCCGACCCCTCCCTTGATATTGTAGGTGGCGAGGACCCTCACTTCTTCTTCTCCTTCCCTCCTTCCTTCTCTTTTCTCCGGTTCTTCCCGGACACCGGCTCGGGCCCGAATAACTTCTCAAACTTTCGGACGTTCCCGGCCCTGGCGAATCGGGCGAAGTGATCGTGGAACGCCTCGCGTTCCTTTTCCTGTTTCCCCTCGAGTTGGCCCATGAGCTGACCCATAGCCAGGAGAGTGGCGGGAGGCCCGGCCTTCGCCGCCATCATCTCTTCAGCGAAGCTTCCCAGGTTTTCCCTTTGAACCTGCAAATCGTTGAAATCCCCCAGGTGATCCTGAAGCTTCTTGAGTTCCTGGATGAGAGGCCCGATGCTCTTCGGTGGGAAGAGGCTCTGGAAGAAGGTGAGAAGGTACCGGAGCTTCTTGCAGTCTATTCTCAGGCGATGCAGGTCTTCGGCCGGTGTGAATCGCCCCATCTTCCTCCCCCGTTTGCGGACCTTGTTGAAGGCTTTCAAGATCCTCTCGGAGGCAACGTCTCTGACGGGGCGCCGGGCCTGTTGTGGCGCCGAGTCAAAATCCTGGTCCTCTGAGGGTTCCAGGAATTCCGTCCACTCTTTCATCAGCCGCACGAATCGTTTCGAGCGCAGGGAACGGCGGAGCCGTTGGAGCTCCACCTTCTTCTTTTCCCGGAGGAGCCTGACCAGGGGTTCCAGGTCCTTTCGAGCGGAGGGTGAGAGGGCCGCACGATAGGCAGGGATTTTGAGCAGGTACACATCTATGTCCCTGGTAGGGCCGGTCTTCGCCCCGAGCCATCGAAACTCTTCGATGAAGTGCTCCGTTTCTACTTCTGGAAACACGCCCCGTAACTGAGTGAGAGCGGATCGGGTCCGCCGGACCGCCACTCGGAAATCATGGAGGAATTCGGCGTCCCAATCCCGTGTCAGACCTTCCCGATTGGCGAGAATCGTGGCGAGGAGTGAGAGATGAATTTTCCTGGCTGCCGCGGCCGCCGGAAGCTCCGGTTGCAGCTCCAACTTGAAGGAGGAAGTGTAATCACCAGGAGTCTGTCCAGTGGCCTCAAAGACAGCTTCTTGTTCGGTACTGCCCCCAGCCTTGGATTTCAGGCGGTCTTTGATGAACGACCGCACGACCTTCGCCTCGGACCGATATCCTTTGAGGGAGATGCATTGGAGCCTGGGCGGCAGAGGAACCTTTTCTCGGCCATGGGTCGGCAGAGCGACCCCCTCTCGTAGCCGGAGCCGAACCACGGTCTTTCCGTCTTCGTTCAGGACCCCGATAAGGACGCCGGTCCACTCTCCTCGAGCCTTTGGAAGAAGACGTCGATTTCTGGTTACGGGCTGTACCAGGTCGGATAAGGGAGATGGAGAGAGCTCCGAGGCGAAGAGGGGAATTCGGGGCACAATGGAATCCAGAATCCGGCCGTCGTCGGTGAGGGCCCGGAGACGGGCCTGCTTTCCGATCCTCGATGCCGTGAGGGCCAGACCGGCCCTCTGGAGCCGCCAATCAAAGGTGTCCAGGTAGGTGACGTGCTCCTTCCCCTCCTCCCGAGTGTCCATCGGGAAGACCTCTCCCAGCCGTCTCAGGAGTTCACCCTTTACGATGTTTCGGTCCAGGACAAACAGTGCCACGTCGCCTCCACTCCAGGGTAGTGGAGTTGAAAAGGCAGTAACTCCGTGCGCGAAGTCTCAGTAAACAGTAGTTTATAATATGGGGAAGAATGGAGCGTGGATTTTGTAACAATTTTCCCCGTCACAACTTGGGTTGACAGCCTGGTGCGAAAGGGTTCTCCCGGGGAAGGGGCGAATTCCCTCTATTTCCGGGTCTTCCGTCCGCATCTTCGGGGGGTGCTGGTCGTTCATGAAAGAAAGCCAGATGAGTGAAAAGGAGGGCCTCTCCCTCGTCGAGGAGGAGGGGTTTCTGGAGATTCTGCCAGAGGCCGAGGCCGCTCCCCCAGCATCGAGGGAATCGGGACAACCGGGTTCTCCCACAGCAGGCGAAGAGATCGCGCCTGCTGAGAAGGAGGAGGCCCGGGTCGGGGATCCGGAAGTCTCCGGGGCCCAAACCCCACCAGACCCGACCCCTCTCCCGGCTCCCAACGAGAGGGGATCCTTCAACCTGATGGCCCACGAGTGCTATCTGAACCGTGAGTTGACCTGGCTGAACTTCAACTACCGGGTCCTCCATGAGGCCCGGGATCCGAGGACCCCCTTGCTGGAGCGGGTGAAATTCCTCTCCATCGTGGGATCGAATCTCGACGAATTCTTCATGAAGCGGATCGGGGGTCTGAAACAGCAGTTGGGCGCTGGCATGAGCCACCGGACCGTAGACGGTCGTACGCCGCGGGAGCAGATCGACGATAGCTACGATATCGTCCGAGACCTGGAGAGGCTCCAGAATGAGACCCTCGAGGAAGTCACGGGACTATTGCGGGAAGAAGGGATCATCCTGGCCACCTATGATGACCTGACGGAGGATGAGCGATCCGAGCTCAGGCAGGCCTACCTGGAGAATATCTATCCCCTGGTTACACCCCAGGGGACAGATCCCGCCCATCCCTTCCCGTTCATCTCGAACCTCTCCCTGAACCTGCTGGTCCAGATCAGCCATGGCGCAGATGTGACGCCCTTTACAGCCAGGGTGAAGGTGCCCCTGGGAGCCGGCACACCACGGTTCCTATGGCTCGAGGATCGGACCGTCGCCGTTCCCCTTGAATTGGTGATGCGAGAAAACCTGGACATCCTCTTTCCCGGCATGGAGGTGGTGAGCTGCGAGTTCTTCCGGGTCACGCGAAATGCCAACACGGAGTTGGAGGAGGAAACCGCCGACGACCTCCTCTCCGTCATAGAGACCGAGCTCCGGGAGCGGCGGTTCGCGCCCATCGTACGCCTCGAAGTCCAGGAGGACATGGACCCGGTCAACAGGGGAATGCTGGCGGCTGAGTTGGGCCTGAACGAAGAGTCGGATGTCTTCGAGAAGGTAGGCCTTCTCTCTGCGCGGGACCTGATGGAAGTGGCATTGCTGGATCGCCCCGATCTCCGCTATCCGCCACACATCCCTACCGACAACTCCGAGATCTCCGTTGGCGCCGACCGTTCGATCTTCCACCTCGTGAGGGACCGGGGGAGCGTCCTGGTTCATCATCCCTACGAGTCCTTCGCCACTTCGGTGGAGCGGTTCCTCATGGAGGCGGCCCGCGACCCAAAGGTCAGGGCCATCAAGATGACCTTCTATCGGACTTCGGAGGATACGAAGGCCCTGGACTATCTGGTGGAGGCCGCGAAGAACGGGAAACAGGTTGCCGTGGTCATGGAGCTGAAAGCCCGGTTCGACGAGGCGGCCAATATCCGCTGGGCAAATCGCCTCAGTGAGGCCGGTGTCCATGTGACCTATGGGGTGGTGGGGTTGAAAACCCACTGCAAGCTGATATTGGTGGTACGCCAGGACTTCAACGGTATCCAACGGTATGCCCACATCGGAACCGGGAATTACCACGCTGAGACAGCGGGGCTCTACTCGGACCTGGGTCTGTTCACTTCCGACCCCGACATCGGCCATGACCTCACGGAGCTCTTCAACTATCTCACCACCGGATTCAAACCCAAGCGACACTACCGGAAAATCCTGAAAGCTCCCAAGAGCATGAAGAAGGCCATTCTGGACAGGATCAAGGATGCCATCGACGCCCACACTCCCGAAGCTCCCAGTCTTCTACAGTTCAAAATGAACGCGTTGGAGGAACCTCGGGTGGTTCGGGCCTTGTACGAGGCTTCCCAGGCCGGAGTGAAGATCGACCTCATCATTCGGGACAGCTGTAGGCTGAGGCCGGGCATCCCAGGTCTCTCCGAGAATGTTCGTGTCGTCTCGGTTGTCGGGCGCTTCCTGGAGCATGCCAGGGTTTTCTATTTCCGGGTCGGCGACCGTGAGGAGTACCTCATCGGCTCTGCCGACGCCATGCGCCGCAACCTCTCCAGCCGGGTCGAGGTCTTGACTCCTGTCGAGGACGCCAAGTCCCAGGAGTTGCTCCGGTTCCTCCTTGACACCCAGTTCGGTGACAAACGTTCTGCGTGGGAGATGCAGCCAGACGGAAGCTACCGGCAGCGGCAGCCCTCTTCCGAAGAAGAGGAAGAGGGATCCCAGGAGCGGTTGATCCGCTGGACGGAACGAAGGCACAAGAACGCCGCGAAGGTCCTGAAGAGGAAGCCGAGAATCCTGGGACCCCGGGACGGTTCTCAGAAAGTGTGAAGCACACCGAGAAGGAAAGAGCCCCAATCCGGGAGTAGGCACTCTCACCTCTGGAGGTCAGGTTGGCCGACGGATCCGAACTCCAACTCTTCCCTCTGTTGATGGGGCTCTTTGGTGGGCTGGCCCTATTCCTTTATGGAATGGACCAACTCGCCGACTCCCTGAAGTCGGTGGCAGGGGGGCGGATGAAAGCCCTTCTTTCCCGCCTCACCACGAACCGCTTCACCGCCGCCTTGTCGGGAGCGCTGGTTACTGCGGTGATCCAGTCCTCGTCCGTGACCACAGTTCTGGTGGTGGGTTTCATCTCCGCAGGGCTCATGACCATGGTCCAGTCCGTGGGCGTCATCATGGGCGCCAATATCGGGACGACAATCACGGCCCAGATCATAGCCTTCAAGATCACGGAATATGCCCTCCTCCTGGTTGCGGTGGGTTTTGCCATCCGATTCTTCACCGGCCGAGAGAGGGTCAGGCACCAGGGCATGATCCTCATGGGCCTGGGCCTGATCTTCTTCGGGATGGGGGTCATGGGAGATGCCATGGACCCCCTCCGTTCCTCACCCTTCTTCATCGACTTGATGAAGGAGATGGAGACCCCCATCTGGGGAATCCTTATCGGAGCCCTCTTCACCGCCTTGGTCCAGTCCTCCTCGGCCACCACCGGGGTGGTCATCGTCCTGGCTGCACAAGGCTTCATCACTCTCCCCGCCGGAATCGCCCTTGCCTTCGGAGCGAATATCGGCACTTGTGTCACAGCCCTTCTCGCCTCCCTGGGAAAGCCGAGGGAGGCCCTCCGGGCCGCCACGGTTCACGTGCTCTTCAACGTTCTGGGGGTCTTGGTCTGGGTGGCCTTCATCGACCAGTTGGCCGATCTGGTGATCTCGGTATCTCCGGCGGCGGAGGGCCTCCAGGGCCTGGAACGATTGGCCGCGGAAACGCCTCGGCAAATCGCCAATGCCCACACCCTCTTCAACGTGGCAAACACCGTCTTCTTCCTTCCCTTTGCGGGCATCTTCGTGAGGATCGTCGAGCGGCTGATACCGGAGCTTCCTCCCTCGGATACCGATGTGGTCCGGCCCCGCTACCTGGATATGGAGCTGATTCGGACCCCGTCTCTGGCCGCCGACCGGGCCCGACTTGAAGTCCTCCACATGGGGGAGCGGGTCAGGGGCATGATGACCAAGATCATGCCGTCGCTCTTCCAGGGAACCAACGAGGACCTGATCGAAATCAAATCCCTGGATGAAGGCGTGGACCTTCTCCACGGCCGGATCGTCACGTACCTGGGGCGTTTGACTCAGGAAAATCTCTCGGGGCCCGTCTCTCAGGATCTCCTGAGCATCATGGAAGCGGCCAACGATCTGGAGGCCATCGGCGACATCATCGAGACCAACCTGGTGGCTCAGGGGCTGGAACGGCTGGAAGAGGGTGTGGTGGTGAGCCAGGCGACGCGGGATGTCCTGTTCACATTTCATGGAGTCGTGTTGAGGAGTCTTGACCTGGCCCTTCAGGCCGTGAGCCAGCGAAGCCGGGAGGCGGCCGAGGCCGTCGTGTCCATGAAAGCCGAAGTAAATCAGATGGCGGACCAAGCCTCCCTCCACGAGGTCCGACGGCTGGTAGCCGACGAACCGCGGCGCCTGGAAACCTACACCCTGGAAGTGGATGTCCTGAAGAACCTCAAGAGGGTGTACTACTTCTCCAAGCGGATGGCCAGGGGCGTGTTGGCGGCCACGGAGGTAAGGAAGTAAGTGAGGAGCAGCTCCTCGGAAAGCAGGCGTTCCCTGGCAAGAGTCAGTTCAGGGCTCAACTCTTTCGCTTCCTCCGGGGCTCGTCTCCACCCCGTACTGCCTGCTCCAATTGGCCGAGGAGGGTGTCCGAGCCCGCCTTGCTGGCGCCGAAGAGCCCGTCGCCGCTGTCGTGATCCTTGGAGAGGGCTCCGTGCAGGTTCAGCCAGAGATCGATCCGTTCGCCAAGCCTCATCACTGCGTAGAAGAGCCGCTTGCGGCGTCCTCCGAACAGGAGGTCGACAATCACTGCGAGAGCAGAGAGCCATATCATCATCACGTCTTTGGCACCGTCGAGCCAGAGCTTGAGCCAGAAGATCATGAAGTCTCGGATCAATACGGGTCGAGTCGCCTGCATTCCTGGTTCCTGTCTTTTCGGGGGCCTGGTTCGGGCTCTGGCAGAATCTGGCTGCCGACTACTCCGAGTCAACAGGGAATACGAAAGAGGAAGGGAAGTTGATTCAAAAGGGTTGGACCGGCCAGAAAGAACACATCCCGGCCTTGATGACGTCGTCGGAAGGGTCTATCTAGGGGTCGGCTCGGTGGGGTCCCAAATTACCTTCTCTCGTTTGGAGGGAGATTGAAGCTCGCTCCTGTTGAAGAACGGGTTCTGGATCGGCTGGATGTGGCCGGAATGGTACGGTTCGCATCGGAGTTGGTTCAGATTCCCTCTCTCGGAGGAGAAGAATCCCCGGCTCAGCTCCGGGTCGCTGCCTGGATGGAGGAGAACGGCCTGGAGGTGGATCTCTGGGAGTTGGATCTCCCGGCCTTGAAGAGCCACCAGGCATACAGCGCCGAGATCGAGCGCCGAGAGGGTCTGGGCTTGGTGGGGGCGTTGGGTGGGGCCGGCTCCGGGCCCACCTTGATCCTTAACGGACACGTGGATGTCGTGCCTCCAGGGGATGAATCGGCCTGGAGCTTTTCTCCCTGGGAAGGCCGAATCGAAGGGGGGCGGGTATTGGGCCGGGGCGCTCTGGACATGAAAGGGTCTCTTGCTGCAGGTCTATTTGCGACCAAGGCAATCGCCGATGCCGGCGTGAAGCTTCAGGGACGGCTGCTCCTCCAGAGTGTGATCGGCGAAGAGGACGGAGGGGTGGGGACCCTGGCGACCCTGGAGCGGGGGTACGGGGGTGATGCCGCCGTGATCATGGAACCCACCGGTTTTGCCGTCTGTCCGGCGCAGGCCGGGGCCTTGAACTTTCGTCTCACCATCCGGGGGAAGTCTGCCCATGGATGCGTCAGGGATGCCGGTGTGAGTGCTTTGGAGAAATATCTGCTGGTCCACGAAGAGTTGATGGCGCTGGAGAGGCGGCGAAACCGAAGTTGTTCGGATCCCCTTTTTCGGGGCTACGGGATTCCTTTTCCCCTCTCGGTGGGGAAGATTGAGGGAGGGGATTGGGCGTCTTCCGTTCCGGACCGGGTACAGGTGGAGGGAAGATACGGCCTGCCTCCCGACGAAGGAGTGGAGGAGGCTCGCCAGGAATTCCGGGACGCCCTGGACCGGGTGGCGATCAAGGACGCCTGGCTCAGCCGCCATCCCCCCCGATTGGAGTGGTGGGGTGGGTGCTTTCTCCCGGCGAGGGTCCCGGTGGACACACCCATCGTTTCGGAGCTAAGCAGGTCGCTGGAAGACCTCGGAGGTGGCAAGCCTCAGCTGAAGGGAGTCACGTTCGGGTCGGACATGAGGTTGTTGGTCAGGGAGGCGGGAATCCCTGCGGTGCTGTTCGGTCCTGGGGATGTCCGGATGGCTCACGGCACGGACGAAGCCGTGGCTATCGACGACCTGGTGCTCTCGGCCAGAACTCTGGCGCTCACTGCGCTTCGCTTTTGCGGATATGAGAATGGTTGATCAACCAAAGAAAACGTCACGTCCTGAGACCATAAGGGAGTTGGATCCCGATTCATGGAACCCCCGGGAAATCCTAGGAGATGTGGAGCTGGTTCGGCATATCCCCCTTCGGGCTCTCTGGTTCTCCTTCGCCGCTCTGTCGGTTCCTGTTTCCGCCGCCATGCTCTTCCCTGACTGGGCCAGCAACGACGCGGGGCTCCTCATGTGGCTGACGGCCCTGATCCCCGCCTTTCTCCTGACCTACTACCGGGGATGGCAGGGGGCGTCACTGGCCCTGGCCATGGGCATGGCCGCTCTCGTCCTGACTCAGATCGCACTTTTTTTTGGGGGGATCGAGATCCGGAATAGGGCTCTTCTGGCCGGCGTGGTGGTGGTTTATCTCGCCACCAGTCTGGGAATCGGGTGGGTTACGGAGCTCCTGCACATCGAGAGGCGCCGGGCAGAACGCTTGGCCCTCATGGATTCTCTGACTGGCATGCCGAACCGACGTCACTCCGTCGTCTTCATCGAAGCTGCGTTTGCCGCCGCAAAGCGGGGGATCCCCTTCACTGTGGTCTTGTTCGACGTGGATCGATTCAAGGCTTTCAATGACAGTCGCGGGCATCTGGAGGGGGACGAGGCGTTGAAGAAGGTCGCCCAGGTCCTGATCGGTTCGACGCGGAAGATGAACCTCACAGCTCGGTGGGGAGGGGAAGAGTTCCTGAGCATGCTGTCCGACACGCCGGTGGAGGGAGGGCGGATTTTTGCGGAGCGGGTCTTGTCGGAAATCCACCAGGCCTTTCCGGACGGCTCTCTCACCCTCAGTGCCGGAGTGGCACGCTTCACCGAAAAGATGGACACCCCGACTCGGCTCCTGGCCGCGGCGGATCAGGCTATGTACGAGGCAAAAGCCGACGGGGGAGATTGTGTTCGAGTGGCTGGGGAGCGCCCATGAACGGCAGCGGCCCTCCCCTCAGGGTCAGCCTCCTTTCTTTCTGGTCAACCGTTATTCTGTCGGTTCAAGGGCCCCTGATGTGCCGGCACTGGTTGATCATCCTCACCTGGACCTGCCGGGGATCGTTCAGGATCTCGTAGAAGTCGTCCAAGTAATCCAGGGTCCGCTCGACCCGATCCTCCTCCATCCCATCCAGGTTCCGCCACAGGTCGTAGAGCTCCTCCCGCTTGTCCCTGAACTCCTGGTAGACGGCCTCGTAGTCCTGTTCGGTCCGATGCAACTCCTCGGGACAGAGTCCCCTGAACTTCCGATCCCGGACGGATCGGAGATCCAGCTCAGGATCCGGGTTTGCATAACGGGCATCGATGATCCCGGCGAAGTCGAAATCGTAGGGCACCGTAGCGTACATGGCCGGGGGCTGGTGGATGAGCTCCATGTTGTGCATTTGGACGCCGGACCAGTCGGTGTTCCCGATCATGTACTGGAAGACGTCCACCAGAATGGACTGCCTCTTGTCGAGAACAAACGGGTTGAATTGGACTTCCTTGTCCCAATCCATCTTCCATCCCCCTATCCGGGTGGCCAAGGCGTCGTTGTCCTCGATGAGGAAGCCTACCTTGGTGAACTCGTCGTCTTCGCCTGAGGTGTCCGTGAAGGTGACCCGGGCCAAGCGAACCCGAAAGCTCATGGGGCTGAAGAGATTGAACATCCGGTACACCAGATACTCGGCCAGAACGTACTGCTGCCAGTACTCCTGCCCCAGCTTGCAGGGAGAGACCATCTTCAGCTTGTCCTGCCCCTCGAACAGTGTACCTTCTACCTGTCCTTTCTTCACATTGAGGCGGAGAGGGGGGAAGTCGCAGTTCCTCCTGTCGAGGCGGAAGATCCCCCTGGTCTGAACCTGGATGTCCTGGGTTTCGACGGTGCCATCACTGTTGGTCCAGTGCATGACGGCGGGCCGCTCCTGGGAATCTTCATCGCTCCGATCCTCCCTGCGGATCGTGTGGAAATCGGCCTCGAGGGTGATCTCGAGAACCTCATGGGAAGAAAAGAGCGGTGCTGACTCGGCGGCCTGAATCTCTTCTGCCGTTGGAGGTTCCTGCTCCTGGGCGCAGGCTGAACCGATGACACCAAAGAAGGTATAACAGAGGAAGGCGGGCACGTACGGGGACTTGAGCCGGATCATTGGTCGTCTCCGTTGGGTCAGTCGGGCGGTACTTGTGGTTTGAAGAAAAACTAGGCCTGGAATGGGACCTTGTCCAAGGTTTTTCTACAGCGGAACGGGATGTGGGATCCCGTGTTAGATCGACCATGAAAAAAGGCACAAAGAAGAACCCGGGGCCAGGTGCTGGTTTCGCGGCTGTATTCTTCCTCCTGTTGGCATGCGCCACCGTGGCGGCCGTTCCCGAGGGTTCGCCTACCGCTGCCTCGGTGGAGGTGGAGCAAGAACAGGTTCCTCCCACCCTGCTGGTCTTCATCATTGTCGACCAATTGAGGGGTGACCTCCTGGACCGGTACGCCTCTCTGTTCCAGGGAGGAATCAAGAGGTTGATGGATGAAGGCCTCAGTTTCTCCAATGCCCTCCATGACCACGCGCAGACGGAGACGTCTCCGGGCCATGCTACCCTCTCGACCGGGGTTTTCCCGTCCCGTGCCGGGATTCCCTCCAACGTTTGGCGGGAGGGGTCGGGACCCGACGTTCAACCCGTGTACAACGTGGTGGACCCCGGCGAAGCCCTGGTGGATGTCCCGGGACTCCCGGGATCTTCTCCTGCGGTTCTCCTGAGGACTGGCCTCGCGGATTGGGTTCAGGAAGCCAACTCCGATGCCAAGGTCGTGTCGGTTTCCGCGAAAGACCGGGCAGCAGTACTCATGGCCGGAAAGAGCAGAGGCGAGGTGTACTGGTATGACTCCCGGGCAGGGGGGTTCGTCACTTCGACGTACTATCGGGACGACAACCCGACCTGGCTTCGCCGTTTCAATGACCTGGGGCTCGAGAAGCTAGCCGGGGATTCAGTCTGGGCCAGCATCATTCCTCCGGGGGGCGAGTATTTGAGCGCGCCGGACACCGCGGCTTTCGAAGGGGATGGGGTCCACACCTATTTGCCGCATCGTTTCACCCAGGAGGTTTCCGACCCTGGTCCAGGGGACTTCGCATTCTGGTTCGAAACCACCCCCATGTTGGATCGGGCTACTCTGGAGGTCGCCCTCCTGGCCATGAAAGAGGAGGGACTGGGAGAGGACGCTGGGAGAACGGACTACCTGTCCATCTCCTTCTCCCAGACCGATCGGATAGGCCACGCCTATGGGCCGCTGAGCCGGGAACAGATGGATAACCTCCTCCGCCTTGATCTGGTCCTGGCCGACCTCTTTTCGACCCTGGATCAGGAGGTGGGAAGAGATAACTATGCGGTTGCCTTCACCGGCGACCATGGGGTGATGAACAACCCGGAAAGGATCGAAGCCGGCGGGAAGCGCCTCACGGAGGAGGATCGAACTGAGTTGGGCGAGGCATTGGGAGCCGCGGCCCGCCAGGCCGGGCTCCGGCCGGACATCAGCATTACCGATGCCATGCTGGAGGTCCTGGAGGTGCTGGATTTCGTGGGCCCGGCCTATTCTCAGGAGGCTCTCATGGGCCCGGCGCCAGGGGACTCCATCGCGGTGCTTTTTCAACACTCCTTCTCGCCTGGACGGCCGGGTGGTCTCCTCAGCACGTACGGTATCGAGATGTGGTGGACAGAGAACACCCTTCCATGGGGAATGCCGGTGGGGACCACGCACGGATCACCCTTCTACTATGACCGATGGGTGCCGATGATTCTGATGGGTCCGGGGATCCAGCCGGGGAAGGTGGATGAGAGAGTCCGACCCATGGATCTGGCGCCGACCCTCGCTTTTCTGGCCGGGATTCCCTACCCGGAGGACCTGGATGGTAGACCGGTGGTGCCTGGCGGGGGCTAAGAGTCCCGGCCCTCCCCCTCCTTCAAGCTTAATCCTGCTGGAGATTCCATGCCGGTCTCCTGCGCCGACAGCTGCTCTACGGCGTCGGAAACCTTCTCCGATTGGTGCTCGGCGGGATCGTGGGTCTGGATCAGGTAGAAAAGAAACCCAGTGGCCACGAAGGTGATGACGGCGAAGATGTCCTTCTTCAAGCTCGATTCCCCTCTTCTCGCGGTTGGGGCCAGCATTTGCCCCTCCTTCTTCTCCTGGTTCCTATCAAGACTTACGGGCGACGCCAGGGTTTTGTTTCCCCGGGGCCGAGGGGATATCTGCCGGTGGAACCTCTCCCATCAGGGAAAGGTTGACGGGGACCCGCCGATCAGGAGGAAAGGGCCTTGGGGCGGGCGAACAACCGCAGGGATCCTGTGCCCACGTCCACCTCCCGCCAGCGTTGCGCGGGAAAGTCGATTACAGCCAGGGCTCCGGTAGGGTATTTCCGGGCCATGTCGGCCAGGCCTTCTTCGTCGCCTCCGCCCGAGAGGGAAAGGGCAAGCTCTTCGAAGGTGGGGTTGTGGCCTACCAGAAGCACGGAGTCGACGGCATCGGGCAGTTCCCTGATCAGGGCCAGAAGGGTGCCGGGGGAGTTGTGGTAAAGGTCCTCCAGAATCTCCACCGGAGGTGCGTTGGTGAACTGCTCTGAGACGAGGCTCCACGTATCCACGGCCCGACGAGCCGGGGAGCACAAGACGAGCTCCGGTTCCAATCCTTCGTCAGCCATGTAGGAGCCGATTCGAGGGGCGGCCTTTTTACCCCGGGGCGCCAGGGGGCGCAGGTGGTCGGGGAGTTGAGGCTCTTCCCAACTGGACTTCGCGTGACGGAGAAGCAGCACGGTCTTCAAAGATCAACCTCCGAAACGAGGACCGACCCCTGGATTCATGGGGCCCGGAAACTCAAAGCTGCCAACTGTGGATTCCCTCGGCAAGCCTGTTGAAATTCGCCTGCCGCCCCTGCCGAATTCTTTCCACCCTGGCCGGCCCTTTCCACGGTTGCGGATCCTGATTCGGGGCCCCAGGCTTCTCCAGCCGATAGACTCCTTGTTCCTCGACGTACACCCGTTGGATCCGACCCGGAGTGGAGCCGTGATTGCTTGTTTTCGCAGGTATTTTGGTGTCTTTTTCCTTCTCGTCTTCGCTTCTGGTGCCGGTTCCGCCGGTGCTCAAAACACTTCCCCTGAGTGGCAGGAGGCCCTCTCCGAGTTCGCTTCCTCCCTCGCCGAAGATGTACAGGCGGATGGGATCGGGGGCATCTCGGCCGGAGTCGTCATGGGGAGGGATCTGGTTTGGGCGCAGGGGTTCGGGTGGGCGGATGTCGAGCGCGGGATTCCCGCCGGCGTCAACACCATCTACAGGACCGGTTCCATCTCCAAGTCCTTCACAGCCGTGGCCCTGCTGCAGTTGTGGGAACGCGGGTTCCTCGACCTCGACGATGAGGTCAAAACTGTGCTTCCGGAACTGTCGGGGCTTCCCAACCGCCCCGAGGGGTCCGCTCCCATCACTTTTCGCCACCTGGTGAGCCACACCGCGGGCCTCATCAGGGAGCCTGAGCTGGCTGGTTCCGCTGAAGGGCCTCTGGAGTACTGGGAAGAGAAGATACTGGCCTCCATTCCCACGACGTCGTTCTACGCCCCTCCCGGGGAGTCCTATCGATATTCGAACATCGGTTTCGGGATCCTCGGATTCTCTCTCTCCCGGGCGTCGGAAATCCCCTTCATGGAGCTGGTGGATGCCAGCATCATTCGACCTCTCGCCATGAAATCCTCGGGTTTCGTGGTGACGCCTGCCTTTTCCGAACAGCTGGCTACGGGCTATGTCCGGCGCCGAGATGGCACTTGGGACGCAGAGGTCCCGTACCTTGAGCATGTCGGCCGAGGGTACAAGGTGCCCAACGGTGGGATCTATTCCACGGTGGGCGACCTGGGACGTTTCGTAGCCGGCCTGACAGGCGCCGCCGCGGTACCTGTCCTGGGGCCCCGGGGGCGGGAGCTGATCCGAATCCCCCAAACACCGGAGGGGGACGACCTGTACAGCTTCGGCTTCAACATCCACAGGAGGGAAGGAGCTCCGGACCTGGTCGGGCACGGGGGGTCCGTGGCGGGCTACAACGCCCACATGATCTTCGAGCCCGAGAGTGGAATCGGTGTGGTTCTCCTCCGGAACTATGGGGGTGGCGCGACGAATCTGGGCCGGGCTGCCAGGGAGCTCCTCTGGCAGCTTGTAGCAATCAGATCAAGAGCCCCATGAGGTAAAGAATCCCTGCGGCGGTGATGGGTACAATCAGGTTGTCGTCCAGATCCAGGGGTGCGGCTTCCATCAGAGCGGTGATCACCGCCGCTCCCAGGGCCATCCACCAGGGTACGAAGAGTAGAAGCGCGCAGAAGGCCACCACCACGAAGGTTGCGGTGCCTCGGACGGTTCCTGCCAGAAACGGTCGTTTGCCCGTCGTTTGCCCAACGACGCTCGCCGCTGGATCCGCCCAGGCCAGAACCAGGATTCCCCCCAGGGCGTAGTCCATGGGAAAAACCAGGAGGACGAGGAGGAGGGAGGCCGCGTACCAGGTGGAGGAGGCGATCCTCTTCTCCTCCCGGGGAGAGGCCAGAGAGGAGAAGGTCCTGAAAAACAGGAGGTTCATCTTCGGATCGAAGAGCCGTACCAGGTCCATGACTGCTGTCAGGCCCAGGATGATTCCCATGATGAGGAGTGCTGCGGGACGGGAGAATCCAAGAAAGGAAAGGGCCACGACCACCATGGTCCCGTTTGTGGCATGAAAGAGGCGACGCCAGGGCTGCAGGCCCTCCGTTCTCTCGACGGCTTCTGAAAGGTGGGGCTCGGCAGTGGACCTTTCGGATTCGGACATGGTATCCCGTCTGATGATGGGAGGGCGTAACCCGGAGGGAATGTACAGGGCATCGTTCCGATGGGTCCATAGCGGTGACGACGCCCTTGCCACGAATCGAGTCTGCCCTGTACCCTGGTTGTTACAAACCCGCCATCACGGTGTCTCCGTCGGGATCCGAAATTGGGGTAGGTTGATGTGAAACCAGGGTCTCTCGGGCCCGTAGAGGTCCGGGAGAGGTCGAACGTAGAGGAGACACATGCCCGCTTGGATTCTTCGCTTGGGGGAGTACGACGAAAGGCTCCTGCATGCCGTCGTCACCCGAAGGCTGGGATGGCTGGACACTGTGGTCAGGTTCCTGACCCGCCTCGGCGACCCTCCTGTGGCCATCGCCCTGGCGGGGGGGGTGGCTCTGGGTATGGCCGGCGATCTCGGCGGGGCCCAGTACGTTCCCGCCTTTTCCCTGGCCTTCTCCTTTCTTATCTCTCAGGTCCTGAAGCGTTTCTTCTCCAGGACCCGTCCCGACCTTCCGGTAGGCATCACCTCCCTCATTCAGGCCCCGGACCGATTCAGCTTTCCCTCCGGCCACGCCACCGCCGCTCTCTCCATCGCTCTGCCCCTTGCCATGGCCCTCCCCCTTCTCCTGGGATTGGCGGTACTGGTAGTGGGAATGGCCGTAGGCCTCACCCGATGTTACCTGGGGGTCCACTATCCAGGTGATGTGATGGCCGGCTGGAGTCTGGCGGCCATTTCAGTTCTCCTCGCCCCGTCGCTCCTGACCCTCTTCGGCTGAAAACCTCCCGGCCAGCAACAGTTGGGAGTCGGTCGGCCTGGACTTGTGGTTCCCTGAAGTGTAGATCTTCCAGGCACCCCTTCCCTGCAACCCCTTCAGGAGCTGTTTCCCATGCTGCTGCTCCGACCTTTGTCGGCCCAGTACCTCCCATCCTGGGCCTTGTCCCTCCTCTTTTCGCTGGCTTTGAGCCCGCCCCTTTCTGCCCAGCCTACCGTCATCCCAAAGGAGACACGTGATGCCGCGTCTCTTCTGCTGGAAGCGGCGTTGGAAAGCCCGGTTGCATGGGAGCGCTTGGCGGAGTTTGTGGACGAGTTCGGTCCGCGACTCAGCGGTTCCGAGTCCCTGGAAGAATCCCTGGATTGGATTCTCCAGAGGATGGCGGAGGATGGGCTCGAGAACATCAGCGGGGAACCCGTCATGGTGCCGAGATGGGTTCGTGGCAATGAGTCTGCGGAACTGGTTCATCCCTGGCCAAAGTCCATGGCCATGCTGGGCCTGGGTGGAAGCATCGGAACTCCGCCCGAGGGGATCCGGGCGGAAGTCCTGGTTGTGGAGACCTTTTCCGAACTTGAGAGCCGGGCTTCTGAGGCCCGGGGGAAGATCGTTCTCTTCGACGCCCCCTTCACAAGCTACGGGGAGACTGTACAGTACCGTTCCCGAGGGGCGGTGGCTGCTGCCCAGGTTGGGGCGGTGGCCAGCCTGATCCGGTCTGTGACTCCCTTCTCGATGAACACTCCCCACACCGGGGGCATGAGCTACGAAGATGGCGTCCCCAGGATTCCCCATGCAGCCATCACTCTGGAAGATGCCGCCATGCTCCACCGGATGCAGGATCGGGGCGAGCCCATCGAGGTGATCGTGAGGATGGAGGCCCGGAACGAAGGGATGGTCCCGTCCCGGAACATCATGGCCGAGGTGGTGGGGCGGGAATTCCCCGATGAGGTAGTAGTGCTTGGAGGGCACACCGACTCCTGGGACGTGGGCCAGGGTGCCATGGACGATGCCGGTGGCGTAGTGGCGGCCTGGGAAGCGGTGAGGCTCATGAAGGAACTGGGACTCAGGCCCCGGAGGACGGTACGGGTGGTGGGCTGGACTGCGGAGGAGTTCGGGATCTTCGGGGGCCAGGCCTATGCGGAAGCCCCCAATCGGAGCCGTGAAACCCATGTCCTGGGCATCGAGTCCGACGGCGGGGTCTTTTCTCCCCTTGGCTTCGGTTTCTCCGGCTCGGACGAGGCGTTTGGCGTAGTCTCGGAAGTCGGGAAGCTGCTGGAACCCATTGGCGCCGGGGCAATTACCCGGGGCGGTGGGGGAGCTGACATCGGGCCCATGATGGCTCTGGGAATGCCGGGGATGGGCCTGAACGTGGAGCCCACGCGCTATTTCTGGTACCACCACACCGATGCCGACACCCTGGACAAGTTGGACCCGGAAGAGGTGGCGCGCTGCGTGGCAGCCATGGCCGTCATGGCCTACGTTGTAGCTGACCTGCCGGAGCCTCTGGCCCGTTGACATGTCAGGGGGGGCTGGTGGGGACCGGTGCCCGTTTTCGACCCGAACTCAGAGAGCCGACATGATCACGAGACGCCATTTCCTCGAGGTTTCTTCCCTGGCTGCTGCCGGAGTGGCCACCGGCTGCCAGGCACCCGCGGACGCCCCTGCGGGAGCGGCACCCGGGACAGCGATTGAGGATTTGCCTCCCTCCATTGCCGCCCTGACATCCAAGGCCCGTGAGCCCACGCCCATCTCTGTGACGGAGAGGCAAGGGCGGATAGAAAAGGCCCGTCGCCTGATGATGGATCATGGGATTGACGGCCTGATGCTGACCGGGGGGACCTCCCTGGTCTATTTCACCGACATCCAATGGGGCCTATCGGAGCGGCTGTTTTCCATCATCGTTCCCGTGAGCGGCCAACCCTTCCTGGTCTGTCCGGCCTTCGAGGAGGACAGGGCGAGAGAGCAGCTTCACGGGGGCCCTCTGGAGGACACCGAAGTCCTGACCTGGCACGAGCACGAGAGTCCCTACGCGTTGGTTGCGGGAGGGCTGAGGGCCAGAGGGTTGGCTTCGGGCCGTCTCGGAATCGAGGAGACGGTTCGCTTTGTGTTCAGCGACGGGGTCGCTCGGGAAGCGCCGGCCTTGACGCTCACGAGCGGAACGCCGGTGACTGCAGGGTGCCGGGGCGTGAAGGACGAGCACGAGCTGGCCCTCATGCAGTTGGCCAACGAGGTGACTCTCACCGCGTACAAGGCGGCCTACGAAGCCCTTCAACCAGGAATGACCCAAGGCGACTTCCGGAACCTGGTGTCTTTGGGCCACAGCCAGCAGGGGTTTTCCGGCGGGGCCGGCGTCCAGGTTGGGCAGTACTCGGCCCTCCCCCACGGGTCGGTCACACCCCAGGTCATCGAGGAGGGGTCGGTCCTCCTCATCGACGGAGGTTGCAGTGTGGAGGGGTACCGATCCGACATCAGCCGCACCTTTTTGCTGGGTGAGCCCACCGACAAGATGAGGGAGGTCTTCGACATCGAGTACCGTGCCCAGTCGGCTGCTCTCGCAGCGGCGGCTCCAGGGGTAGAAGCACAGGCCGTGGACGCAGCGGCACGCCGGGTCATCGAGGAGGCCGGTTATGGCCCGGAATACACCTACTTCACCCACCGAGTCGGTCACGGCATCGGGATGGACGGGCACGAGTGGCCCTACCTGGTAAGGGGGAATGCCATGCCCCTGGAGCCCGGGATGACCTTCAGCGATGAGCCGGGAATCTATATACCTGGGCAATTCGGGGTCCGGCTCGAGGACGACATGTACATCACCGAAGACGGGGCTGCCCTTTTCACGCCCCAAAGCCCCTCCTTGGACGATCCCTTCGGGAATTGGCCGTAGGGGCGGAGGGTTACGGGCGAATGCGGTCGCGACCGGTCAAGAACACTCAGGAAGGAGTCCGAACCATGAGAGGCTCGTGGGCGTTCCTACTCATTTTTCTTCCACCTGCCCTGCTCTCCTCCTGTTCGGAGGATGACGACCTGAACCAGTTCGGTGCTCCGGACACCGACCTGGAGATTGCCCTGACCTTTTCCGATGCCCTCTCCACCGAGGCCCAGGACGGCCGGCTGATCTTTGTGGTTTCAAAGCAGCAGGAGGGGGAGCCGAGGTTCCAGGTAGGCGCCGGACCCACGGGTCAGCAGGTCTTCGGTATTGACGTCGAGGCCTGGGCTCCAGGCGAAGAAGCGGTCATGGACGACGATATCTTCGGGTTTCCCTTGGAAGGGTTGGGTCTGATTCCGGCGGGGGAGTACACCGTTCAAGCGGTATTGAATCGGTACGAGACCTTCGTTCGATCCGACGGGCATACGGTTCAGCTGCCGCCAGACCGCGGTGAGGGTCAGCAGTGGGCTCGGAAGCCTGGGAACTTCTACTCCACTCCCCAGAGGACGACCATTGACCCGTCCGCCGGAGGCCGGGTGGAGATCGTCCTGGACCAGGTGATTCCGGAGATCACTCCACCGGAGGATACGGAATGGGTGAAACACGTCCGGATCCGGTCTGATCTCCTCTCGGACTTCTGGGGCAGGGACATGTACCTGGGAGCGCACATCTTGTTGCCGGCGGGGTTCGACGAACACCCGGAGGCCCGTTATCCCCTGGCCATCTTCCACGGGCACTTCCCCTCGGACTTCGGCGGATGGCGCACTGAACCCCCGGATCCGAATCTGGAGTGCACTTACAGTGCCCGCTTCGATTGGGATTGTTATAACCGAACCCAGCAGGAGCTGGCCTACCAGCTGTACCAGGATTGGACCAGCCCGGACTTTCCCAGGATGCTGGTCATCGAAATCCAACATCCCACCCCGTACTACGACGACTCCTACGCGGTGAACTCGGAAAACAACGGCCCGTACGGGGACGCCATCACCTACGAGCTGATTCCCTATATCGAGGAGCAGTTCAGGGGGATTGGGGAGGGTTGGGCCCGCTTCACCTACGGCGGGTCCACCGGAGGATGGGAGGCCTTGGCCGTTCAGGTCATGTATCCTGACGAATACAATGGCGCTTACGGGGCCTGCCCGGATCCCATCGACTTCAGGGCCTACGAGTTGGTGAACATCTACGAGGACGAGAACGCCTACGAAATCGATCGGGAATGGGGCACGACGTACCGACCTGCCCATCGGGACTGGCTGGGCCACGTCACTTTGACGGTGCAGCAGGAGAACCATCTGGAGTCGGTCCTGGCCTCTCGGGGCCGCTCCGGGGGCCAGTGGGACATCTGGCAGGCCGTATACAGCCCTGTTGCAGAGGACGGATACCCCGCACCCATCTGGGACCGCATGACAGGGGTCATCGACAGGGAAGTGGCGGACTTCTGGAGGGAGAACTACGACCTCCGATACATCCTGGAGCGGGACTGGGCGGACCTGGGCCCTCGGCTCCGGGGGAAGCTCCACATCTATGTCGGGGACATGGACAACTATTACCTCAATAACGCCGTGTACCTGATGGAGGAGTTTCTGGAAAACACCACCGACCCCTACTATGCCGGGGAGATCGACTACGGAGACCGGTTCGAGCACTGCTGGAACGGCGATCATACAGTCTCCAACGCCATCTCCAGGCTTCGGTACGTGCAGATGTTCGGTTTGGACTGGGCGGATGAGATCTGGGGGCGGGCGCCGGCCGGAGCCGACCTGACCAGCTGGAGGTACTAGAGGTCCATCAATTCGGGGCCCACGAAGGAGGGCTCTCGGCCGCCGGGAGGTCGGGCGGTTCGTCGCCCCGGGCCTCACCAGACTTCCTTCCTACTTCCTCCCTTGACCCCGAAGGGGGATGCGGGGGTGTCCTTTTCGGAGGACGCCCTCGGTCGTGTCACGAAGGGTCGCGACGTTTTCAGAGGAGCTTTCGGCGGGGTGTGTCTCGAGATGAGATCCACACCTAAGCCTTTTCACCCCTTGTCTTTACAGCTATCGCCCTTCCGGATACAAGGGGTGCGGGACCCCCGAGTTACGGCGGCTGTGTTTTGGGCATCTCCCTTGCAATTCAAGGGATCGGTAGGGCTCTCCGTGGCCCGTGTTCGATTTCAAGGAGGAACGCATGAGCGCCAGAGTTGTTGTTCTCCTTCTCTTCGCCCTTTCTTGCCATACGGCGAATCTGGCTGCCCAGGACGATTGGTTTCCCCGGCCGAAGGCCACCGTAGGTATGAATTTCATCCTGGGAGACCCGGTGGGTGAGTTCGACCATTTCGTCGGTACGGGAGTGGGCGGTGATTTCTTCGGCCGGCTCCCTCTGGACCCCATGGGGTTCCTGAGCCTACGAGGAGATCTAGGCTTTCTGATCTACGGCTACGAGTCACAGAGAGTTTGTTTCGAAGGCGTCGGATGTCGCGTGCAGGCGCGTCTGCGGACCACCAACAACATCTTCTTTGGTGGGTTGGGCCCGGAGCTGGCTATTCCTTTGAGGAACGCGAGGCCCTACGTCCATGCGTTCCTGGGCTTCTCCTATTTCAATACCACTTCCAGTCTGGATGACCTGTGGGGAGGGGATTCCGACTTCAATACCGAGAATTTCGGGGACGGCACAATGTCCTGGGGAGTGGGAGGAGGGCTGGAGCTGAACGTGCACCGGGGCCGAACACCCGTCGACCTGAACTTTGGTTTTCGGTACCATGAGAACGGCAGGATGGAATACCTGACCAAAGGAGACATCGTGGACAACCCCGACGGGAGCATTACCCTGTATCCGGTTGTCAGCGAAGCAAACCTCATGGCCTACCACTTCGGAGTTTCCATCGGGATTCCCCGTGGTGGAGAACGCCACTGATCTCGGGGGACCGTGAACATTCAGATCTTTGGAGTTCAGAAAAGCGCGGACACACGAAAGGCCCTCCGCTTCTTCAAGGAGCGGAGGGTCAGCGTTCATTTCGTGGACTTGAAGGTTCGGGCGGCCTCGAAGGGGGAGTTGACCCGCTTCGTCCAGAAGTTTGGTGTGGAGGCCCTCGTGGACCGTGAGTCGAAGCGATTCCATTCGTTGGGGCTCGGAGCGGCCCACTACTCCGACAAGAGATGGTTGGAGATCCTCCTGGAGGAACCTCTGGTCCTCAAAATGCCTCTGGTCAGAAATCAGAACCTCCTCAGCGTCGGACTCGCCGAGGAGGTCTGGACGGAGTGGGTAGGCTGACGCTGGCGCCCCGTCGGCTCAACCCCCCTTCCGCGGCATGGGCGGCAGTAGTCTCCGCTCAACCCCCCTTCCGTGGCAGGGGCGGCTTTTGGTCGCCCGGGACCGGAGATACGTAGGGTTTCCCTTCAGTAGCCTCCTCCCAGAACGCACGGGCCTCCTGTAGCAGCCCCTGGTCCAGGAGGAGGTCCACTCCCGTAAGAGCAAGAACCTTGGCCGCTACCACGGCCCCCTTCACCGATCCGTCCGTGCCGTGGGAGGCCGAGGCGGCCCAGCTGTGCCACGGGATTCCTGCTGCTGCCGTGGTGACCCTCAGGGATACCACGGGAGTGATCCAGCTCACCTCCGCAACGTCGGTGGAGCCACCGCCCGGGGGTTCGGGTTCCGGCTTAAGCGGTTTCGGCTCCGCTTCCAACCCCTTCTCCTCCAGGCCCAGGTACCGTTGGAGGGCCTTGGCGAAGGCCTGATCCTCCTCGGTGAAATCGGGCCCGCCGACAGCCTCGAGGTTGGTCTGCATGGCCTCCTGAAGGGGTCGGTTGAGAAGCATGGCGTGGACGCCGGTGAGGAGGCTGACCTCATACTCCGTGGCCGTGGCCAAAGCCGCTCCCTCGGCGATCTTCAGGAGCCGATCGTAGTACTGGTCCACACGTACTCGCGCCGTGTCCCGCACGTAGTACCAGACCCGGGCGTATTCCGGCACCACATTCGGAGCTTCCCCGGCGCTGGGAATGACATAGTGAATCCGGGTGGTGGGCCGGACGTGCTCCCGGAGCATGTTGGCCCCGTAGTTCATCATTTCCACGGCGTCCAGGGCCGAACGCCCATTCCAGGGATCCGCGGCGGAGTGGGCCGCCTGCCCGTAGAACTCCACCTCGAAATTGTTCATGGCCTGGCCCGACTGGTTTCTGACTCCCGTCTCGAGGCCGGGATGCCAGTCCAGGACCGCATCGGCGTCGTCGAAGATACCGGCCTTGGCCATGTAGACCTTTCCCACCACCGTCTCCTCGGCCGGTGAGCCGTAGAGCTTCACGGTGCCGGGTATTCCATGAGCTTCCATGGTTCGCTTGATGGCCACCGCCGCTCCCACGGAGCCGGCACCGAAAAGGTTGTGGCCGCATCCATGGCCGTGGGGCTGACCATCTTCCCGGGGTTCCTTCCGAGGCACCTTGGCGTTCCCGATGGATGGAAGAGCGTCGAACTCGGCCAGGACTCCGATGACGGGCTTCCCGCTGCCGAATGTCGCCACGAAGGCGGTGGGCATGTCAGCAACGCCGCGCTCCACGGTGAAGCCCTCGCCTTCCAGGAAGTCGGCCAGGTACTCCGCCGACTGGGTCTCCAGAAGGGCCAGCTCCGCGAAGTCCCAGAGGGCCATGGACATGTCCAGGATACCGCCTTCGAGGTCCTCGACGGCAGAGATGGCGGTGGCCTTGGCCTGGCGGATGTCCTGGGAATGGCCCGGCATCGGCGGGAGGCACAGGGCCAATAGTGCGAGGGTTGGCAGAAACCTCGCGATTTTGGGAGGCGCCGCCGCCATCGGTGTCGACGAAGCGTGCCTCGTCCTGGAAGACTTCATCCTTCTTCTCCTGCGTGGGTCGGTTCGGGCTACGTCAAGGATCCGGACAGATTGGGGAGGGAGTGGGTAGAGGTCAAATGGGTGGGAGATGTGGGATGGTCGAAGATGCGATTCGGCCGACCGCCGGGGGACCAAGGATCAAGGACTTTTATGAGCCGCCGGACTGATGCGTGGATCCCAGGCCAGAAACCCCCGGCGCAGGGAACGCCGGGGGGGGGTGGTCTAGCTGCCAATCATTCCAGTGACCAGCTCAACCACTCCT
>JASFVN010000195.1:0-8530 GCA_050049805.1 Gemmatimonadota bacterium | reverse complement strand
AGATGACCCGCCTCCGGCTTCCCGGCTCCGCCGAGACCTCCGAGAGGCTGTCGGGAATCCGGCCGAGGGAATCGCCGGGAATCATGACAGAGTCCGGCGTGGAAGCCCCCACGAAGATGGTTACGGCATTGATGGGTTCCTCGTCGGCCCGTCGTTCCAGGGTTACCCGAGGATTCCAGAGGTGCACGCCGGAAAACACGAGGTCACCCCGGAGGAGGGCCGGACCGGAGATACCGGTTCGAATGGAGTCCGCCAGGAGGAAGGTGGATCCATCCTCGCCCCTGATGGTCACGCCCCGGAAGGTGAAG
Organism: Gemmatimonadota bacterium; assembly: GCA_050049805.1. Classification (GTDB taxonomy): domain Bacteria; phylum Gemmatimonadota; class Gemmatimonadetes; order Longimicrobiales; family Gaopeijiaceae; genus JABDNZ01. Next base: position 8,222 of record JASFVN010000195.1, on the reverse strand, counting down.
CCGTTCAAAAGCCCCGGCGACGATATGCCGGCGACCTCGATCCGGCCCTGGATCCCGCCACTGACCCGAGCCAAGACCTCCCGCAAGACCCACTCTTTCCCGTACGATGTCTGGGTCAGAAAGACCAGGACCAGGAGGCCCGACACACCGACAGCCAGGATCAGGCGGGCGAAGAGCCGACGAAGCCCCCGCATCCTCGCTCCCATCAGAAGGCCTGTCCGATGGATAGGTGGAGCTGGAACCTGCTGATGTGCCAACGAGCCAGTTTCTCACCGAATAACACCCGTGGTCCAAGCCTGATGAGTTCGTCCCCGGGTTCGTACCGGCCGTCTTCGTTCTTCACCAACTTCCTCGTAACTACCTGGAGCTCTTCCTCACCCCGGAAGCGGTAACCCAGGTCGACCCGAACGGGGCCGATGGGACTGAAATAACGCACACCGAATCCAGGTGTGAATTCCATCTTTCCCAGGTCGATGTCGGACTCCTCATCCCAGACTTGTCCGACATCCACGAACGTTGCGCCCTCCCACCGAGAGCCGCCCAACGGGAACCGAACCTCCACGCTCCCCTCCAGGACCCGGTTTCCCCCCTTGGGCCTGGGCTGAAAATACTGATCTCCCAGCGGGTTGGCGTCGCAGGAACCGTCCAGCATCTCCTGGATGGTGCAGTAGGAATCGAATGGGTCATCTTCCGAACCCTTGTAGAGGGGCTTCGGATCATCCAGATACAGCACCCGGGGCCCCAGACGGTTCTGGGCGAAGCCTCGGACGCTGCTGGCTCCTCCCGAAAAGAGGCGTTTCTCCGGATGGAGGATATCCAGGGAGACCCCACCCGACCCGAAACTCTTGAACCCAGAGGATCTGATCCACCCGGCCCTGAGATGAGTGCCAAAAATCAAGTCTCGCGGCAGTTGCCGGTACAGGGTGGCTTCGGAGAGGATTCTGGAGTAACTGAATTCAGACCCTGTCCACTTCCGTGCGTGTTCGAAGTCCGCCGCCAAGGAATACCCTTGGGTGGGATTCAGGAACTGGTTCCGACGATCGAGGGAAAATGAAATCCCCAGGGGAGAAAGGAAGTTGTTCTCCTTCAGGACGTCGATCTCGGTTCGGTCACAGATCAGATAAGCCGAACAGAAAAGCACCTCCGTGAGTTTGAGCTTCGATCGCTGGGGACGGTAAGAGAAACCCAGAAACGTGGACGGCGCCAGAGTCCGGGTGAAACCCAGGGTGATACCGACGCCCTCCCGGATGAACGCATCGGGGTAAGACTGACGGTCAACATAAAGACGAGCTGAAATCGAATTTTTTGGGGAGAAGAACCATGGCTGAGTGAAGTCGATGGACACCGACCCTATCGGCCGCCTGTATTCTTCCTCCTCTGCCCGGTCGAAGCAGAGGACGGCTCCGAAGGGGCTGGAGGCACCGAGGTTCGCCACTCTCGCCGATAACTGAAGTCGTCTCGCGCCCCCCATGAAGTTCAAGCTGCTCCAGCTGGCCTGGAGGTCGGCGCATTGGGCTGTCGAGTAGCCACCACCGGTTCTGACCCGGTGAACGTCTCCCTCCGCCACACGAATCCTCAGATCCAGGACGGAGTCAGCTGGTGTCGGCCCTGCCCTGATGGATGTTACCGTGTCGTCCACCTGAGTAAAAAGGTCTAGACCATAAAGGGCCCGTCTTCCTTCCAGTTGAAGATCCTCACCGTAGAGGTCCCCTTCCTGGAATGGGAGTAGGCGGAGCACCTCTTCCCCGGTCAGAGACGGTTCTTCGTCTTGAGTAACTCTGAACTCCACCTCCAGATTGCCAAACCTGAAAAGGGGACCTGGATCGATCTCGAAAGAGACCTGTCCTTCGTAACTACCCCTGCTGATACGGGAATAGGGACTTACGAAAGGGTTGTAATAACCCATGTTCTTCAGCCGGTTCTCCACGGAATCTCGGGCGGCGTGGAGATCCGGTAAGCTGAGGGGGTCCCCCTCACGAATCGGCAGATTGTCGACGACGGAAGAGTCGGATAGCGTCTCCAGACCCTGAAACTCCAGGTTGGCAATGCGGATGGGCTCACCTTCTTGAATCTGAAAGGTGATCTCGATCTCATCTTCCGAAGGCCTGGTGATGAGGGTATCCACCTGCACGTCCCGAAAACCTCGCCGGAGGTAGAAGGCGTATACCCTGGCATAGTCCTCCCTCAGGATTCGCTCATTCAAGTAGTTGCGACTCAGGGAAAAATCGAAGCCCGCCGCACAGAGGGGCACGATCTGAAAGAGGACGGAGCGACACTCGGTTTTCCGGGTGACGATGGCTCGGGAAAGAGCCTCCCCGGAATACTCCTCGTTTCCGACGAAGCGGAGGTCGGTCACCTCCAGGAGGGTGGACTGCCCGGATAGAGGCATGGGCCCAGCCAGCGCCAGAAGCCCGACGGTCCAGACCAGTCGCTCGAGGATCCCCCTCCCCATTCAGTCTTTGGCCTCCGCCCGATTGCCTGGAGATCGGTCCTCCGAGGAATCTGGCTCCATAACCTCTCTGGAGAGGAACAACCGGGCCAGGTAGAAGGATACCGCAGCCACCGACGTGGCCAGGGCCCCCGCCACCAATCCGGCTCGGAGGTTCTCGCCGGAACCGGCCTTCTTTCTCCGGTAGTATCGGGTCATTGCTCTGACTCCTTCCCGGTTTGCCGGGCCTCGCCACCGGCGTTCGCTTCCTGCTCGGAGCCCGACGGGCCCAACGTCAGGAAGCCCCGGGCCCTGCGGGGAAAGACGTGTCTCGCCACAGGAAGGAAGGCAGCTTCCCGGGGATGAAAAAGGTGGTGGGCAATCTCCATCCAATCCCTGGATATTCTTATCAAGCTGTAGCTGTTCTTGTTCCTCTCTCTAGCCCTCCCCCGGCGGGAGGTGGTGGTTCCCGTGTGGGAGATCACGATGGCACCCTCACCTGGATCCCTCTCCGTGTCCGCTGCCGGGTCTCCCGCCGGATCCCTCGCCGGGTTTCTTGCCGGATTTCTAGGCCGTACATCCCGGGAGTCTGCCACAAAGGCTCGATGCAGATGTCCTCCAAGAATCAGCTCTACGCCCATCTTCTCGAAGGCGTCGAGGCACCTCTGATACCCTGAAAGCAGCTGGTCGGATTCGTAGTCGGGGGCTGGAGCGAGGTGGTGGTGCATCACCACGATTTTCACGCTGTCGGCAGGCGCGCTCCGAAAGGCCTCTGCTGCGAAGACGAGCTGCCTGTCCTGAAGATGCCCGTTTACAATGGCGCGACGAGGCGCGGTGCTGTTCAGAGCGACCACGACGGCTCCGTCGATCCTGGTCAGGGTGTCCAGCTCCTGCGAGATGTATCGACGGTAGTTCCTCAGCGGGGAGAAGAGCCTCTCCCAGGCCCGGTAGAGTGGCACATCGTGGTTTCCCGGCGTCACGACCGTGGGGAGATCGGGAAGCCCTCCGAGGTACTCCTTGGCTTCCTGGTATTCCCGAACCTTGGCCCGCTGAGTGAAGTCCCCCGAAAACACCAGGAGATCCGGCTGAGCCATCTGAACCGTATTGCGGAAAACGTCGGCGACCTCGGGATCGAAGGCCTTCCCGAAGTGGAGATCCGATCCGTGAAGAATGGTAAGCATGGACACCTCAGGCCTCCACCGTCCCCGGGATATCTCCCGAAGCCTTCATAGATCCCCTCAATTTCCAAAGCCCGACCAGGCCCACCACCACCAGAGCCAAGCTAATCACCTGTGCCAGCGTAAGAAAACCGAAAAAGCGGTCGTCCTTGGCTCTGAAGAACTCCACGAGGAAACGCTCGCTACCGGCCAGGGCGAGCCATGCCATGAACAGCCAACCTTTGGCGTGCCGGTGCTTTCGAATGGTCCAGAGGAAGACGAAGATCAGAAGGGAAAGGCCCACCTCGTAGAGCTGCGTCGGATGCACCGGGACGATTTCGCCGAACCTGCTCACCAACTCGGGGTCCACCTGAATGCCGAACTCCCTCTCTATGATGTCCACCCGGGTGGGTGGAGCCCCGTTGGGGAAGGCGATTCCAACCCATGACGCCGTGGGACGGCCCCAGTCGTCCCCCACCAGGAAACAGCCGATCCGGCCCACGCCGTAGGCCAGCGCCAGCCCGGGAGCGATCATGTCGGCCTGATGGGCAAGGGGGAGACCCTTCCGCCGGATCTGCCAGACTACAAGGGCCAGCCCTCCGAGAAAGCCGCCGTACCAGACCAAGCCCCCTCTCGCCAGAATCAAACTCAATGGGTCTCTGGCCAGCTGGGGATAGTTGAGAACCATGTAGTAGACCTTCGCACCGAGGATCCCTCCCACGACGGCCATGAAGAGAAGATCCCAGGTGGTCTCCGGGTCCCCTCCCAACCTTCTGGTCTCGGAGCGATGAACGGTGGCTGCGGCCAGAAAGGCCAGGAACATCATCATCCCGAAGGAGGTGATCTGTTGGCCACCCAGGAGCGGGATCCACTCCGGAATTCGAAAAAGAGTGGGGAACATGCCTCTATCCTTCCATGCCGAGTCCGCCCGCAGGTCGTGGACGGAGATTCGGGAAGGGAAGGTTGGCCTGTGCGGAAACCTCCGGAGCCCCCGGTCCATCCCGTTCGAGGCGGAACAATCCCGCTTTCGCCACCATGGCTCCATTGTCCATGGAGAACCTGGGCGAGGAGACGAAGATCCTGCCCTCGGGCCCCAACCGCCGGCTCAGCACTTCACGAAGGCGTCCGTTGGCCGACACGCCCCCCCCGAGAAGGACCCGCCTGCAACCCGTTTCCTCCACACCCCGCATGGTCTTGGACACCAAAACGTCCACGGCAGCCTCCTGGAAACCTGCGGCAACATCCGGGCGATGCTCTTCCAGCTTCCCTGACGCCTCCAACTCGGAGCAGAGGTTCGCGACGGCGGTCTTCAGCCCGCTGAAGGAGAAGTCATAGTAATCTGCATCAGGAGGTTTCTGATTACCCCGCAGCATTGGCCTCGGGAGGGAAAACCGTTCCGCATTTCCTGTCTCGGCAAGGGCCTCGATGGCAGGCCCACCGGGATAGGGCAGATCCAGGGCTTTGGCCACTTTGTCGAAAGCCTCCCCTGCCGCATCATCCCTGGTTTGGCCCAAGAGGTAGTAATCGCCCCAGTCAGGGGCATAGAGAAGAAGGGTGTGCCCCCCCGATACGAGAAGGCCCACAAAAGGCGGTCGGGCTCCCGAATCCTCCAGAGAGGGTCCAAAGAGGTGGGCCTCCATGTGATGAACTGGAACCAACGGTATTCCCAGGGAGAGAGAGACTCCCTTGGCCCATGCCACACCCACCAACAATGCCCCGATGAGCCCCGGCCCCACCGTAACGGCCAGGGCATCAAGGTCGGTGAGGGATCGACCGGAGTCCCGCAGTGCTTCCTGGGCGACCGCCTCAATACGAGAGAGGTGAGCCCGGGCAGCCAGCTCCGGCACCACGCCCCCGTAGTCCGCGTGGACGTCCTGCGAATGGATGACGTGCCCTAAGAGCCCATCTTCCACCGATACCAGAGCGGCGGAGGTCTCGTCACAGCTGGTTTCCAGGCCAAGGATTAACCGGGGGGTCACCGGCCCACCGGACGTCGAAGGAGGACCGATTCCGGTTCCACCCGGTACGTCAGGGGCGGCGGTACTCCGTCGACGGAGACAAGGATTCTCTCTTCCTCGCCTGGGGGAAGGGTAGCCGCGGTGGCCGGGATTACGGCCCTGATGGCTTCGGGGTTCAGCTGGCCGAGAAGACTCCCGGCCCCCGACACCACCACCGTAACCACGGCGGGACGGGCCTGAAGCTGGGGATCGGAGGCCATCCTCGGCAGAGACAGAGGAAGCTCTGGGAACTCCCGTTCTTCCGTGGCCTCGATGGGGAGTACCACAGAGGCTTCGTCCGTTATGAAATCCACTCCCTCGAACCCCGCGGTATCCACCGGCTGGCGGATAGTGTCCAGCCCCGCCACCGTGGCCAGGTTGATGGGGACGAGCCTGACGGAGTCCACCTCCTGCAACCGACTGGCCGCACCCATGAGATCCGCCGCCACGGGTATGATCTCAGGTGAACCGGCCAGGGAGATGGAATCGGGCAACTCCCCGTAGAGAGGTGCGTACAAAGCAACCCGCCGGGTCACAACCTCCTCGAAGACGAGGCTCACCCCCATGGGGCGAATCTGCTCCACCACCACGCTTTCCAACCCGGGGATCCTGAACCAGGAGTTGCTCAGGACGATCGTAGTGTCGCTGGAGGAGACGTCCACCACCGGCACCAGGACCGGTGGCCGGCTGAAGTCCAGGGCGATGAGGTCCCGGGCGGGACCAGAAACCGTTACCGACACGGTAGTAGGTGAGAGGTCTACGAGGGTCCAACCTGGATCGGACAGGCCCACCTCCACCGGAATGTCATCCAGGATCTGCGTGCTCTGGACTTCGAAGCGAGGCACGGTCCACAACAAAACGGCAACGGCCAGGGCCAGGACTTTCAGTTGCCAATTCCTCGTGACAATCCTGGGGAAGAGTGCCACCATCAGTCTCCCAGCAGTCGCCGAATGAGCTGGACGTTCTCTTCCGCATCCCAGGCCGTGGCCCCAGCCATCTTCTTGACGATGACGCCCTCCCGGTCAATGACGAAGGACTCGGGAACTCCGGTGGTCTGAAAGGTCCGCTGGATCCTCCCGGAGGGATCATGGAGTATCGGAAAGGAGAGGCCCGCCGACTCGGCGTAGGCCCTGAGATCCCCACCGCGTCTTCCGAAAACATCCGTCTCGCCGGAGGCTGCATCCACACTGATAGCCAGGATTTCAAAGCCCCCGTCCCCCACCTCCTGGTAGAGACGCTCCATGGAAGGCATCTCCTCCCGGCAGGGAGCGCACCAGGTCGCCCAGATGTTGACGAGGAGGACCTTTCCCCGGAAGTCGTCCAGGCTCCTCGGGGTTCCTGCCAGATCCACAACGGAGAAATCCGGAGCTGGATGGCCCGGGCCTACCGGACTCAGACGGTCCCGATTCAACCAGGCGAGGAAGATCACCAGCCCCGCCACCAGGCCGGCGGCCAGGTATGGCATCAGTGATCGCTTCTGAGACATAAGCCTTTTCGGTGAAGGGAGAGGATCTCCAACTAGACTACGGCCTCTTGAATGGATTGTTCCGGGGCCCGTGCGTCCCACTGTACTCACCCCTGCGCCCTACCACCAGGCGCACCGACGATCCCTCCTGGATCATGGATCCGGCTGGCGGTGCCTGCTCCACCACCAGACCTTGGTCCCGGCCGAACCGGAACCGAGTCTCCACTTCCCCGACCACCAAACCTAGAGAGTCCAGGACGGCTGCGGCATCCTCCTCCGGGAGGCCGAGAAGGAGGGGCATTTCGAACTCGGGGGGGCCCATGCTCACCGCCAGGTTCACCTCCATGGGGATCGTGGCCTCGGTCCCGGCCTCCGGTGTCATCCCCACCACCTCACCCCTGGGATCATCTGATCGGACGGAATCCAGCGTCACCACGAACCCGGACGTCTCTAGAATTGTCCTCGCTCGCCCGGCATCCAGAGCCAGCACATCTGGAACCGGTCGCTCCTCGGGGCCTTTGCTCAGAGTGACCAGAATCGTATCGCCAACCAGGGCCAATTGGCCGGCGAGAGGGCTTTGCCCCACGATCCCGCCTTCCGGGATTCCGGGGTGGTTCAGGGAATCCACCGGCCGCAGGCTCAAGCCCAGGGATCTCAGAGTGTCCGAAACCTGGGAAGGCAGTTCTCCGAGGAGCCTCGGCACGGTGGAGAGGTCCCCGGGTGGAGGTGGTTCGGGGTAGACCACCCGGGTGGAGATGAGGTATCCCCCACCGAAGCCCAGCAGCGCCAGCACCGCCAGCGCTCCCAGCGTCCAGGGGTCTTTGAGAGGAGCGAACCAACCCCTCACTTTCCCCAGGGGTCCGCTGATCCATTTCGGTGGGGTCCAGCCCCCGGAAGAGAACCGCCTCCCGGCCCTTCTACGACGTTGAATGCTCCCACCCAGCTTCATTGTTCGTGCACCATACGGGCAGCGAAAGCCCCGTCGAATCCCCCGTGAAGGGGGGTAACCTCCAGGGATCCGTCCGGGTTCAAGTATTCTCCAGGGACACTACCGGTTGCCACCACCGAGAACTCCGGGTGTTTTCTCAAAAAGTGATCCACCTGAGCCTGGTTCTCCTCTGCTTCCAGGCTGCAAGTGGAGTATATCAACACTCCGCCAGGGGGTACCAGGCGAC
>JASFVN010000194.1:0-8543 GCA_050049805.1 Gemmatimonadota bacterium | reverse complement strand
ACGGCTGCAACACCTGCGCCGCACCCTGGATGGCCCGGACCTTCGATGAGGCTGGACAGGCCGATTCCGCCAGGGTGCTGTACGAGCAGTTTGCCGCGACCCCCTCATCTTCGGTCTGGTATGACGCAGCCCATCTGGCCCACAGCTATATGCGCCTTGCCCAACTCTATGAAGAGCAGGGGGAACCGGAGCGAGCGGCCCACTATCTCCAGCTCTTTGTGGACCTGCTGGCCGACGCCGACCCCGAGTTCCAGCCCAGGGTGGAGGCGGCCCGGGCCGACCTGGAGCGCCTGAATACCGGGGACGCCGATCTCCACTAACCCACCAGCGTACCGAGCTTCGCCAGGACCTCGGCCGTGACTTCAGGGGGGAGGGATCCGATGAGATCCGCCCCGCCGGGGGCTTCGGCTGTTCCGTGCGGCTGATCCTTTGTTAAGACCGCCTTGTTCCTCCTTGCCCCCTCCTTACCCGCGTCTTCATTATGCTTTCGGCGGCGGCAGGGGCTGAGAAGGGCAGACCACTCTCACCGGATCGTGAGACATGGAACACGAGGAACGCCTGAAGGCTGCACTCGCTAACCGCTATAGAATCGAGCGGGAGATCGGCAGCGGCGGCATGGCCACGGTCTACCTGGCTCAGGATCTGAAGCACAATCGGAAGGTGGCCATCAAGGTCCTGAATCCCGAATTGGCCGAAGTCCTGGGGGCGGACCGTTTCCTGAGGGAAATTGAGATTGCAGCCAACCTCCACCACCCCCACATCCTTCCTCTCTACGATTCGGGCAAGGAGGGAGGGTTTCTCTGCTACGTCATGCCCTTCGAAGAAGGCCAGTCTCTCAGGGAGCGATTGGTCAAGGAGGGCGAGCTTCCGGTCCAGGAAGTAGTGAGACTTCTGAGAGACGTCGTGGATGCCCTGGCCTATGCTCACGGAAAAGGGGTGGTGCACCGGGACATCAAACCCGACAACGTGCTGATCTCGGGGCGCCACGCGCTGGTTACCGATTTCGGCGTCGCAAAGGCCGTGAGCCAGGCCACGGGGCGGCATCAGCTCACCACCACTGGCGTCGCCTTGGGAACCCCGGCTTACATGGCTCCGGAGCAGGCTTCCGGGGAGGAGCACATCGACCACCGGGCCGACATTTACGCCCTCGGCGCCCTGGCCTATGAGCTTCTCACTGGAAAGCCGCCCTTCACCGGCCCGTCCTCCCAGGCGGTTCTGGCGGCCCACGTCACGGAGTCCCCCAAGCCGGTAGATGAGGGACGGGCCTCGGTGCCGCCGGCTCTGGCAGCTCTGGTCATGCGCTGTCTGGAGAAGAAACCGGCAGACCGGTGGCAGACCGCCGAAGAAATGCTTCCCCACCTGGAGGCCATGGCCACCCCCAGCGGGGGTATGCAGCCCACCAGCGCGGTGCCGGCCCAGCCTGGGAAGCCTCGGCGGGGGAGGCTTTGGGCGGGACTCTTTGCGTTGGCGGCGGTCCTGGCAGGCGCCCTCCTCTTTTGGCCCGGGGACCCCGCCTCGCCGGTGGTTCCTTCGGCTTCCAGTATCGCCATCCTACCGTTGGCACCGGCGGTGGAGGATGAGGCCCTGACCCGCCTGGGCCGGGACCTGGTGGTTCTCCTGAGCGCCAATCTGGACGGGGTGGATGAGATCACCACCCTTGACCCCTCGGTGATCCTGGTGCGGAGCCAGGAGCTGGGCCGGCCTCTCACCCTGGAGGAAGGCATCGACTTCGGCCGGGAGTTCGGGGCGGGAAGCGTCTTTTATGGCTCCCTGGTCCGGGTGGATGAGGAGGTCCGGATCGATGGGGAGGTGGTGGGCACCGAAGACCGGGCCACGGTGGCCCGGATCTCCACCGCAGGGTTGGAGGCGAACCTGGCCGCCCTGGCCGATTCCACGACCTGGGATCTGCTGGATGAGATCTGGCGAGGAGACAACGCTCCGACACCGCACCTGACCGCCGGCATGACCTCCTCCTTCGAGGCGCTCCGGGCCTTTCTGGAAGGGGAGCAGGCGCACCGGGAGGGCCGCTACTCGGCAGCCTGGGAGGCCTACGAAAGAGCCTTCACCGTCGACTCCACCCTCTGGCTGGCCTATTGGCGTTATAGCCAGGCCCGTTCGTGGATGCTGCTTGGCACGCCCCAGTGGATCCGGGACGCCTACGCGGATCACGTCGACGAGTTTCCCAGGCTGGACCGGGAGCTTCGGGAGGCCTGGGTAACCGTGCCGCGTTCGGCGCGGTTGGAGGCCCTCAGGCAGTTTGCGGAAAGGAACCAGGACTACTACCCCGGGTGGTGGCGATACGGAGACGCCATCCTGCACACGCACATCGTGGACCAGGGGGCGCCCCTCTCGGAGGTCATACGGGCCTTCGAGAGGGTGGTGGAGCTGAATCCCGGCATGATTTCGGCCTGGGAGCACCTCCTCTTCTGCTACACCATGGAGCGGGATTTCGAGAGGTACGCCAGGGTCCTGGAGGAGCTGGAGCGGCGTGGAGGACGGGAAGCCATCCTGGAAGGATACGGCTTCGACATGGTCTCCATGGGTTGGCACACCCTGGCATTCGAGAGGGGGGAGATCGGGATTTCCGAGGCCGCCGATCGCCTGGCGCCCCTCTTCCGTGACCTCCGGCCTGCGAATGCTCGGATGCCGGGCTTGCTCCTTCGACAGAACACCCTCCTCGGCTACGCCCCCCTCCAGATCGAGCTATTGCAGAGGTTGGCGGAAGACCCGGGGCCATTCGATCCTGGGGACGCCCTCATGGCGGAAGGCCTCTCCTGGGCATCCAGAGGCGCCTGGACAGAGGCCCTGGAGGTGTGGAACCGAATGGAGGAGGTCTACGGGCTCCCCGCTGAAGGGTCCGTGCTCTACCAGGTTCTGGCCACCGGGGTGGTCCTGGGCGGGCTGGAACCGCAGGAGGCCCGGGCCCGACGGCCTGTCCCCGACCCGGAAACCTGGCCCCTAAGTCAACTTGCCGATCAGGCCTGGTACGACGGATTGATCGGCTATGGGGCTCAGGACCTGGACGCAGTAGTCGAGGCCCGGGGGCGGCTTTCAGCCATGGACACCCTGGCCACGCACATGTTCGAGTGGTCGCTGGAGGCGTTCGAAGCGGATCTCCGTGGGGATCGGGATAGGGCCCGTGCACGGTTAGTGGAGCTGGAGGAGATGAGGGCCGACAGCTCGGTGGGCCTCACGGATCGGGCCATGTATGCCGTGCACAGGTTGAAGGCGGCAGAGTGGCTCCGGGAAGCCGGCGAGCCTCGCAGGGCGGATTCCCTCCTGCAATGGCACCAGGGCATGATGACCCAAGAGGGAACGGTCCGGGCGGCCCTCCTGGCCAGCGCCCTCACCTATCTCGAGATGGGCCGGGTGGAAGAGGCACGGGGCCTGGACGAGGAGGCCCTCGGGCACTACCGCGAGTTCCTCCGTCGCTACGACATGCCTCCGGCCCGGCATGAGCATCTCATCGAAGAGGCTCGGGCGGCGGTGGAAAGACTGGGGGGAGGGGGCTGAGGCTCGATGGCCATCGCGACCCCGTGGGCGGCCTCATTAACCACTCATCGGACCGATCGCATGGCTGCCATGATGGAGAAACACCTTGACCGATACCGCGGCTGACCGCCTGACATCGGCCCTCGCCGACCGCTACGCCATCGAGGGGGAGATTGGCTCCGGCGGCATGGCCACCGTCTACCTGGCCCAGGACCTGAAACACGACCGAAAGGTTGCGGTGAAGGTGCTGCGGCCGGAGCTGGCGGCGGTCCTGGGGGCGGAGCGCTTCCTGAACGAGATCAAGGTCACGGCGAACCTCCAGCACCCCCACATCCTGCCCCTCTTCGATTCGGGAGCCGCCGACGGGTTCCTTTTCTACGTCATGCCCTTCGTGGAGGGGGAGACACTCCGGGACCGCCTTGGCCGGGAAAAGCAGCTCCCGGTGGCCGAGGCCGTCCGCATCACGACGGAAGTGGCCAATGCCCTGGATTACGCCCACCGCCACGACGTCATCCACCGGGACATCAAGCCGGGGAACATCCTGCTCCAGGACGGACAGGCCCTGGTGGCGGACTTCGGCATCGCCCTGGCGGTGAGGGTGGCCGGAGGGAACCGGGTTACGGAGACGGGCCTCAGCCTGGGCACGCCAGAGTACATGAGCCCGGAGCAGGCCACCGCCGACCGGGAGCTGGACGCCCGGAGCGACGTGTATTCCCTGGGCGCCGTGCTCTACGAGATGCTCACCGGCGAGCCGCCCCACACGGGATCGTCGGTGCAGGCTATCATCTCCCGGGTGCTGACGGGAAGCGTCGAGCCTGTGTCTCGGACCCGGCCGTCGGTGCCGGTTCAGGTGGAGGTGGCGGTGCAGATGGCCCTGGAGAAGCTGGCGGCGGATCGCTTCCAGTCGGCCCAGGAGTTCGCCAGGGCTTTGACGGGTGCAGAGCCTATCCCGCATGGGCTTCTACCTTCCGCTCTCACGGGCTCGGCTGGATCGGAAGCTGTCAGAAAGGCCCCTCTAAGGCGGCTTGCCGTGGCCGGTATGGTTCTTCTGGCTACGGGCCTGGCCATCGGATCCATCCTTACCAGAGTCTGGGCCCCGCCGGGACCATCGCCCGAAGTGACCCGTTTCACCGTACCTCTCAGCGGGACCGGGAGAACTGCCTTCGACGTGTCTCCTGACGGCCGAACCCTGGTCTACGGCATGAATGGCATGCTCTACCAACGGCCCCTGGATCAATTCGAGAGCGAACCCATCGAGGGCACCGAAGGCGGGGGCAGTCCGTTTTTCTCCCCGGATGGCCGGTCGATTGGATTCACTCAGAGCTGGGCCATGAAGAAGGTGCCCCTTTCGGGGGGGCCGGTGGTGGAGATCACGGAGCTCCCCCTCGGGTGGCTTTTCGGGGCCCACTGGGACGGTAGCGGGAAGATCGTTTACTCCTGGGTGGAGGGGGTGAGACGGGTCGCGGAGGGGGGTGGTGAGCCGGAGGTCATCACGGTCCTCGACAGTGCCTCCGAACACGGCCACCAGCGACCGCAGCTTTTGGACGGTGGGAGGCTGCTGCTGTATTCGGCCAGGGGGCCCAGCGGGCTCTGGGAAGATTCGAAGATCTATCTCCAGGATCTGGAAACCGGGGAAAAGCAGATCCTCCTGGAGGGGGTGACCGCAGCGAGATATGTCCCCACCGGCCATGTCCTCTACTTCCAGGCCGACGGAACGCTGCTGGCCTCCCCCTTCGACCTCGAGCGGCGGGAGGTCGTGGGAGACCCGTTCGCCGTGGAGTCCGGGATACGCGTCGGCATGAATGAGACCGCTTCGTTCTCGGTCTCCGACGGAGGAACGGCCGCGTTCGTGAAAGGCTCGGGCTGGTCCCATTACCTATTGGTTTCCGTCGATCGGGAGGGGAACGCCACTCAGATCGGGGAACCCGGGACGCTCTACTTTGTGGAGATTTCCCCTCAGGGAGACCGTGCAGCTACGCTGATGGTCCGCCCGGACAACGGTGACATTTATCTCCTCGACCTCGAAACAGGAGTGTTTGAACGTCTCACTTTCGATCTTCCCCTGGACGAGAGCCCGGTCTGGTCCCCCGATGGGGCCCGCATCGCGTATGCTTCCGAATGGCTCAACGGAGTGGACCGGGTGCAGATCAAGTCCGCCGATCCGGCGGCACAGCCCGAACCTCTCTTCGTTGGACACGCCCACCTCCATCTCACCGATTGGTCTCCCGACGGCCGGTGGCTCGCCTTCAACCTCTTCGCTGCAGACCAACGTCGGGACATCTACGTGGTTCAGGTGGACAGCGCCGAGAACCTCGTGCCTGTCTGGAACTCGTCGGCGGACGAGCGGGATGGGCGATTCTCCCCGGACGGCAATTGGCTGGCCTATAGCTCCGACGAATCGGGGCCGGAAGAGGTGTTCTTGTCGCCGTTTCCACCGACGGGCGGCAAGGTGCAGGTATCGACCGGTGGAGGTACCGACCCCCGGTGGTCGACGGAGACAGGGGAGTTGTTTTTCTGGAAACAGGATTCCCTGATGGTGACGAGAGTGTCCGGGGAAGGGCAGTCCAGGGTGGAAACCCCGCGAGCGCTGTTTTCTCTCTCGGGGAAGAGTCAGTACGACGTCGCTCCGGACGGTCAGAGTTTCCTGGTCAAGCTTTCAAACCCGGATTCCTGGGTTTCCGAGATCCACGTGGTCCGAAACTGGTTCGAGGTGCTGAAGGAGGCGGGTGGGGGGTAGGGTAGGGCTGAAGACCCGGGAAGCCTCCGAACGGCCGGTGTTGGCAGAACTGAGATCGGGAGGAACATGAAGACTCATGAGATTGTCCTCTTGGGAATTCTGCTCGGATGCGGCCCGGTGCAGGAGTCAGCCCTGACGACCCCTAAGGGGCGCGCCGCACTGGACGAGGTGCTGGCCTCGTCCGTGGGGGCCGGCGGGCTCCCCGGAGTGGTCGCAGCCATCACGACGCCCGACAGCGTCGTGTATCGGGGTGCCTTCGGGACCATGGACGCGTCAGGTCGGCAACCCATGGCCCCCGACGCCCTCTTCCAGATCTTCTCCATGACCAAGCCCATCACCTCCGCCGCCATCATGACCCTCGTCGAGGAGGGCGCGGTCGATCTGGACGCACCAGCGGAGGAGTATCTGCCCGAACTTCGGGGCCGGGAGGTGCTGGTGGCTGTGGATACCGTGGCGGAGACCTTCACGACCCGGCCGGCCTCCCGGCCCATCACGGTTCGCGATCTCCTCCGCCACACCTCGGGCATCGGCTACTCCTTCGCCAGCCATGAATTGGTCGACCTGGGGGCCGTCACGGACCTGCCGGCCCGTGCCCAGCCGATCCTCCACGACCCGGGGGCAGGGTGGACCTACGGAATGGGCACCGCCTTCCTGGGCTGGATCGTCGAGGAGGTCTCAGGGGAATCCCTGGACGACTTCCTGGAGTCCCGCGTTCTGGCGCCGCTTGGGATGGACCACACCTTCTTTACTCCCCCTCAATATGATTCCGCGAGCCTGGTGGCCACCTACCGCCGAGAAGGTGGCCAGCTAATAGGTTCGCCGCGGCCTCAAAATTTCCCGGGCACCGTCCGGGGCGACGGCGGTCTCCTCTCCACCGCCGGCGACTACGCCCGGTTCATGCAGATGATTCTGAATGGCGGTGAGCGGGGCGGCGTCAGGGTGTTGTCGGAGGAGAGTGTTGCGGAGATGACCCGGGATCAGTTGGACAGCCTGGTGGTGGTGGAGCAGCCCGGTGCCGTCCCAGCCTGGTCCCGTCCCTTCCCGTTGGGGGCTGGGCGGGACGGATTCGGTCTCGGCTTCCAGATCAAGAAGGGCCGGGAGGAGGGAAAACGGCCTCCAGGCAGTCTCAGTTGGGCGGGGATCCAGAACACGCATTTCTGGATCGATGTCGAGAACGGGATCGGCATCGTTCTGTTGCTGCAGGTCCTCCCCTTCTACGACGAGGCGGCCATCCACCTGCTCACCGAGTTCGAACGCGTTCTTTATAGCGATGTGATGGGGTAGGCGAGTTCGGCTTTCGATGAGGCAATCCAAAACCTGAATCGGAGGTAGCAGAATGCGGAGGTCCGTGGTGCTTTTCGCGATTCTTGGGCTCGTGACAGGCTGCACAGGCCCTGACGGGGGAACGCAGGACCGCGAACACGATTCGGATCGGGTGGCCGTTGAAACCCTGGCGGATCGGCTGGCGGAGAGCATCACACGCCTGGACGCGGAGGGGGCGGCCGAAGGCGTTCCTAGGGACAGCAGTGTGGTCTACGTCTCGGATGGAGACGTGATCAGGGGGGTCGATTACATATCCACGCTGGCATCGTTCTACTCCGGGTTGGACTCTCTCCAGTTCCAATGGACCCGGAAGGAGATCTCCTTTCCCACGCCGAGGTCCGCTGTCATGATCGGGTGGGCCTCCATCCGGGCCAAGTCGAAAGGGGAGATGTGGGCCGAGGCTCCGGCCATCTTCACTCTGGTCTACCGGCAAAATGAGGAGGGCCGCTGGCAGTACGTGGTGGCGCAGAAGACCTCGGTTGGAGGGGGCGGCTCCCCCCAGGCCGGAGGAGCCCATGCCGAGGCAGCGAAAGCCGAAATCGCCCAGCGGATCTCGGACTACCTGGAGGTCCTCACGGCGGCCCACGACGCTGACGGGGCCCGTGACGCAGAGATCGCCGGCGGCTACTACACCGAGGACGCCCGGGTTCTGGGTCCTGGGATGGATTCGGACCGGCCGAGTCTAATCGAAACCATGAGGAGCACGTTCGAATCCGGCGTCCAGGTCCAGGTGAACCGGCAGACCCTCGAGATCTTCTACCACGGCGATGTGGCCTATGAGATCGCCCGGACTGAGGACGTGTTTTTGAGTCCCGATGGTGCGACCGCCGATACTCTCTACAACAACATGTTCATCCGCTGGGAGCGGGGCGAAGATGGGAAATGGCGCTTCGACCGGGCTCTTCTGAGCCCAGTAGGTTCATCGGGTCAGTAACCTCGCCCTTTCGCTGGTGGGCAGCTGACGAAACCGGGGCGGAACTGATCAATCTCC
>JASFVN010000192.1:0-8561 GCA_050049805.1 Gemmatimonadota bacterium | reverse complement strand
AAAACGAAGAAACCCGTTCTCGGGCATCCGGATCGTGAAGACCTCCCTCAAGCTTCCAATCGACGCTTCGATCGTCATCTCTCCCGAGGGCACATTGCAGAACAGGAAGGTCCCGGATTCGTCCGTCTCCCCCGGTCGAGGGGCGGTGAGGGTGAAGGCGCCGGCGGAATCTGTCATGGAGGCCGCTACCGCCCGCCCATCGCGTTCCAGGAGCTGGACAAACACGCTCGGTACAGGTAAACCGGAGGTTTCGTCAACCACGGTTCCAGCCATCTCCTGCGCCCTCACCCCAGTTATCGGAGCCAAGCCGAGCACAACGAAGCACAGCAGCCAGACTGCAGGCTAAACGGACGCCTTCGGTGGGGCTGTTATTTCAAATGGCACCTTGGATGGCACCCTATTCACCCTCTAGCCCTGGCTGGCAAGCCCGTTGAGGAAGTGAGAACGGATCAGCCTTTTGGCCTAAGGAACTCCTGAAAGGGTGGGTAGTCTGCCAGGGGTTCCAGACCCGGATCCCGATGCAGCCAGACCCCGAAGCCTACGCCCTCGCTGGACGCCCTCCGAAGGAGAGCCATCGCTTCCTCCGGGTTTCCCAGGGCCGCCTCAATACGCGCTCGCCAGAGGGTGTTCTGGCCCAGGCGGAAAGGCTCTTCCAGAGCAGCCAGGCGGCGGGAAAAGTCGGCTGCCGCTACCGCATCCCCGAGGCGGGCGGCGACCATGCCCCGGAGACCAAGGATCGTGGATGATTCCAGCCCCTCACCGGAAAGCTCCTCGAACAGCGCTCCCGCCTCGACCCAGTCCTGGAGCAAGCAGAGGAGACGGCCTCTCAGCTCCCGAGCCTCGGGCGTTCCACGGAACTCTTCCGGCTCCGCGTCCAGCCAGGCAAGGGCTTCCCCGACGACCCGGCTCCCCTCCTCGCGGTGGCCATGGGCCCGAAGCTCCTCCGCCACCATCTCGAGAACGGTCCCGGGATTCTCCCCTGGTCCCCTGGGCGCCGCCAGGACCTGATCCACCACCTCGTCCAGTTCCTCAATCCTCCCCAGGGCTGCCAGTGCCCGAGCCTCCAGCCCGAGTCCCGCAAGCACCCCGGCCATCACCTCCTCTCCCTCCCTGGCGATCTCCAACTCTCGGTCGTGCTCCTCCAGCAAGTGGTGGATCCCCGTACGATTCTCCCAGAGGGGGGACCAGCTACCGGCAATGGCGATGACACCCTCCCATATCTCTTCGAGGTTCTCCAGGGCCTCTCTCGGGCGGTTATCCAGGACCAGTGAGACTACGAGGGCTAGACGCTGCGTGCCAAAGGGAACCAGCTCCGTGGCCATCCTAGCCGCCCGGAGCTGTGCGGCTAAGTCTCCTGTTCGGCCCGCCAAACCGTAGTCGAGACGGTAACGGTCATACGGGGCGAGCTCCTCCCGCCTCGGCTCGATGACCCGGAGGAGAGAGTCCGACATGACCGGATCCCCCGCACTGCCGTAGGCTGCGGCGGCGATCATCAGACTCCGGAGAAACGTAGTGTCGGCCTCGTAGGCACGGGTATACCACTGCGCCGCCTCCAGGTACCGACTCTGGACCCAAAACTCGTTCCCCCGGGCATAATCCTGAAACGCCTCGTACGTTGGGGGCTGCACCGAGGCCGGCACCTCCCAGGCCGTACCCCGGCCAAGGCGCGTCGCCAGGACTCCCATGACCCGGTCACGAACAGGAGCGACAGCCTCCCTGGGATCCGCAATGGGCCCACGGACCGTTTCGACGGCGCCTAGGGACACTCCTACGACCAGGTCGACGACCTCCGAGTGCACTTCGATCTCCTCCCCCCGTCGGTAAAACGCCCCCGTGACCGCAATCCCCGCCTTCATCTCCTCGGCCAACCGCCCCACGATCGCTTCCTCCTCCGCCCCCTCTCCCCCTCCCCTGATCCTGGCCAGAGACTCCATCACCATCAGGCTCGGAACCACCTGGATCTCCCCGGTCCGGGCCAGGCCTTCTGTGATCTCCTCCGCCACCATGCGGCCGATGGGATCGAGGTCAGCGTCTCCGGTCTGGTTGTCATAAGGGAGGACAACCACGCGGGAGGAATCCTCGGGAACCGGCCTTGTGCCGCTGGACCGGAATCCGGCCCAAATGATAAGAATCAGAGCCGCCACTGCTACCAGGAACGGAGCCACCGTCCCAAGTCTCAACAGGGGCTTCCTGGAGCGGGGCACCACGCCGGTTGGCGCCGCCATGGCGGCTTGGCCCAGCGCCGCTCCGAACTCCGACGCCGACCGGTATCGGTCCGCAGGACTCTTCGCCAGGGCTCGGGTGAGGGCCCCGGCCACCAGTGTGGGGACTGCCGTGCGTACCTGCGTGACGGGCGGTGGATCGACAGTGAGGTGCTGGCGCACCACCGCCTCGGCTCTCGCCCCGGCGAACGGAGGATGCCCAGCCAGCATCTCGTAAAACACACACCCCAGAGCGTACTGATCGCTCCGCCCATCCAAATCCCGTTCACCCGTGGCCTGTTCTGGACTCATGTAGGCGGGAGTACCCAACGACGTACCAGTCCTGGTGATCCTCTCATCCTTCGCTTCGGCCACCGCACGGGCCACCCCGAAATCGGCCAACACCGCGTGTCCTGCTTCCAGCATGATGTTGGCGGGCTTCACATCTCTGTGGATCACGCCCTCTTCGTGTGCATATGCCAGGGCATCGGCGATTTCCTGAGTGATCTGAACCGCCTCCTCCACCGGAAGCTGCCCCTCCCGGTCCAGGCGAAAGCGCAGCGACTCGCCCTTTACATACGGCATCACGTAGAAAAGGAATCCGTGGGCCTCGCCCGAATCGAAGACTGGAAGGATGTGGGGGTGCGTGAGGTTCGCCGCGGTCCGGATCTCACGGAGGAAGCGATCGGCACCGAGGCCCTGGGCCAGCTCCGGGTCCAGGACCTTGACCGCCACTTGGCGTTCGTGACGTAGGTCCCGGGCCAGAAAGACCGTAGCCATGCCGCCCCGGCCGATCTCCCGCTCAATCCTATAGCGGTCAGCGAGAGCAGCCTTCAGCCGGTCTTCATTCTCCATCTGGGATGATCCGCAAAGAGTCGACTGCCCCGTCCAGCCCAATCAACCACCAAAGGCATATTGTCGTCGCGGGTAAGGAGGGTGCAAGCGAAAAGGTGGGAGGCGGGCCCATCCGTCTCCCTGGAGCAGCCCTCCAGGAACGAAGCTTGGTGGATTCTGCCGGATTTGTCGAAGGCCGTTTTCCCCGAGTCCAATCTCCAGCCCGTACGGAAGTCGGCCCTACGGCTTGATCAACAGGCCGGCCTCTCCACGGTGCCGCTGCGGGGGTTTCCAACGCGGCCCAGCGCGGACGGAATGAAGTGAGGAACAAAAAGCGGGGCCGCGTCAACATCCCGCGGCTTGATGAACATCTCGGCCTCCCTGCGGTACCCGTGCGGGGGTTTCCAACGCGGCCCGGCCCCTGATGGATGCGGGTTATTTGCTGTAAGCGGGGCCGCGTTGGCTAAGCGAGCCCCGAAGGAATTCGACGCCGGTAGGCGAGCGGCCCCCGAAGGGGTACCGCAGGGAGGTCGGGGCCAAACCAAGCCGCGGTAGCTAAGCGAGCCCCGAAGGAGTTCGATCCCGGTAGGCGAGCGGCCCCCGAAGGGGTACCGCGGGGAGGCCGGGCAAACCTCCAAGCCGCCGTTACAGCACGCAGCCCCCGATCAATGATGTGACCCCGGGAGCCAGAGACAGGCTGCGACCGCTAAGCGAGCCCCGCCACCTACAACTTCGGCAGCGTCACCCCCTGCTGGTTCATGTACTTTCCCTTCCGATCGGCGTACGCGATCTCAGGCTCCTCATCCCCCTGGAAGAACAACAGCTGGGCGATCCCCTCACCCCCGTAGATCTTCGCCGGGAGGGGCGTGGTGTTGGAGATCTCCAGCGTCAGGTATCCGCACCAGGTCGGCTCCAGGGGCGTCACGTTCACGATGATTCCGCAGCGAGCGTAGGTGCTCTTCCCCAGGCACACCACCAGCGTATCCCGAGGGATCCGGAAGTACTCCTCCGTCCGGGCCAGGGCGAAGGAATTCGGGGGGATGATGCACTCGTTGGCGTGGACGTCCACGAAGGAGCGGTCGTCGAAGCTCTTCGGGTCCACCACCACGTTGTGCACGTTGGTGAAAACCTTGAACTCCGGGGCCACCCGGATGTCGTAGCCGTAGGAGGATAGCCCGTAGGAGATGTTCCCGTTCTTCACCTGCTCCGGGTGAAAGGGCTCGATCATCCCGTGTTCCTCCGCCATGCGGCGGATCCAGCGGTCGTTCTTGATGCTCATGAAACCAGCGTGGAAAGGGGTCAATACTCGCCCCGGACGGGGCACAAGGTCCAGCCAACAGGGTAATCGGGGGGGCAACATACGGGGTGGAATGGCTGCCGGGCAAACGGCATGGAACATGCTGATTTCCCCGCCGGATGGGGCCTAAGGTGTTGCTTGACCTTCTCCTACGCCTCGTCTACATTCGGGCGTTCGAAAAAGTGAACATTTTCACACACGTTTAGGGCATTCCCATGGCGGGATCCTACGTTCCTCTGCTGATCCTCTTTGCGGCTTCTGGAGTCGCCGCTCTCGGCTTCGTAGCCATCTCCACCATCCTCAGTGCTCGAAGGCCCACTCCTCAGAAGGAGATGCCCTACGAGTCGGGGATGATCCCGTTGGGCGACACCCGTGCCCGGTTCTCGGTGAAGTTCTACATGGTGGCCATCAGCTTCATCGTCTTCGACCTGGAGACGGTGTTCCTGATCCCATGGGCCGTCGAGGTGAAGGAGCTGGGCTGGAACGCCTTCGTGGCGGTGACGATGTTCGTCGTCGTCCTGGCGGTCGGACTTCTCTACGAGTGGAAAAAAGGAGGCCTTGAGTGGGATTGAATGACAAGGCCTCTCCTCCTGTGGTCGGGAAGACTCCCGGACTGCTGGGGGAGGGGACCCCTGCGTTTGTAAC
Organism: Gemmatimonadota bacterium; assembly: GCA_050049805.1. Lineage (GTDB taxonomy): Bacteria > Gemmatimonadota > Gemmatimonadetes > Longimicrobiales > Gaopeijiaceae > JABDNZ01. The sequence continues at coordinate 3,584 of JASFVN010000192.1, read as the reverse complement.
GTCGAAGGTGGATTTCCTGGTGAACTGGGCCCGTAGGAACTCCCTATGGCCCATGCCTCTGGGCACCGCCTGTTGCGGGATCGAGATGATGGCGTCCTACGCCAGCGACTTCGATCTGGCCCGCTTCGGGATGGAACGGATGTCCTTCAGCCCCCGGCAGGCCGACGTCCTCATCTGCGCCGGCCGGGTGACCTACAAGTTTGCGCCGGTTTTGCGCCGAATTTGGGACCAGATGCCCCAGCCCAAGTGGTGCATCTCCATGGGGGCCTGTGCCAGCTCCGGAGGCATCTTCGACGTCTACTCCATGGTTCAGGGGATCGACACCATCGTACCCGTCGATGTTTACATCCCGGGATGTCCCCCCAGGCCCGAGAGCCTGATCTACGCCCTGATGATGATTCAGGAGAAGGTCAGGCAGGAGAGCCTGGATCAGCACGAGGTCTTGCGGGCGGAAGACCCGGCCGCGGTGGCCAAACCCCAGGCCAACGACGAGGAGATCGCCGACCTCTCCGGCCCCTTCGGTAACTCCACTGCCCAGAACCGGGTTTCCGGCGCCAGCAAGACCGACGTCATCAGCCGGCCCGGCGACCGGCTCCCGTAGGGCGAAAGGGTAGAAAGGCAGCTTCATGGCTGACGATAGATCCAGCTTCGACGCGGTCGTTCAGGGTCCCAAACCCTCGTCTCAGGTGGCGGCGGATCCGGTGAGGATCGAATCACCTTCGGCCACCCATCCCTCGGTGCATGCCCTCCGGGATCGGTTCGGTGATGCCGTGCTCCGGCATGAGGTGGTGGCCAACGACCAGCACATCGTCTTCATCCCTCCGGAAAGAAGCCTGGAGATTCTCACCTGGCTCAAGGAGGATCCGGACCAGCAGTACGATCTCCTGAGGGACGTCACCGCAGTGGACTACGGCGAGGGCCGACCCCTCCAGGTGGTCTACCAGCTCTTCTCCTTCTTCCACAAGCAGGCACTCCGTGTGAAATGCGAGCTGCCTCTGGACGGGCTGGAGATCGAGTCGGTGTACGGCCTCTGGATAGCGGCCAACTGGCTGGAGCGGGAAGTCTTCGACCTGTTCGGAGTGACCTTCAAGAATCATCCGGACCTCCGGCGGATTCTGATGCCGCCGGATTACGAGGAAGGGCATCCCCTCCGAAAAGACTTTCCCCTCCGGGGGCGGTTCAGCAGGGCAGAGCAGACCAGGCGGGCCTTGAGCCAGGATCTGGAGCACTACTACTTCGACACCGACCTCGAGCGTGGTTTGGAGCCCCAGTCGCTACCGTCGGTGGAGGAGCTGGCGGCCCTGAAGAAAGGTGAGGAGTCCCCCGAATAGGGGTCTCTTTCGCACGAGGCAAGAGCGAGAAACGGGATACGAGATACATGGCCCAGAAAACCGTCGAGTTCACCCTCGGCCGAAACCCGGAGATGGGAGTAGACGGAAGGCCCGTCATGAGCCCGCTGGCTCCCATCGACCTCCCGGAGCCGGACATCGAATCCGACAACATGCTCGTGAACATCGGTCCCCAGCACCCGGCCACCCACGGTGTGCTGCGGCTGGTCTGCGAGCTGGACGGGGAGACGGTGGTGAAGTGCACACCCCACATCGGGTACCTGCACTCCAGCTTCGAGAAGCTGGCGGAATACCGCACATACAACCAGATCGTCACCCTCACCGACCGGATGGACTACCTGGCCCCTCTCATCTACAACTGCGCCCACATGATGAGCGTGGAAGCCCTGATGGGAATCGAGGTGACGGAGCGGTGCAAGCTGATCCGCGTCATCATGATGGAGATGGACCGGATCTTCGGCCACCTTCTCTGGCTGGGTACCTTCGCCATGGACGTGGGCGCCTTTACCCCCTTCCTCTACACCTTCGAGGAGCGGGAGAAAATCTACACCCTCCACGAGGCGTATACCGGAGCCCGTATCACGACTTCGGCGACCCGGGTCGGAGGCATGATGGCGGATATGCCCGAGGGCTGGGATGAGGGTGTCCGGGACTTCTGTAACGGGCTCCCAAGAACCCTGGACGAATGCGAGGTCCTCCTCAACGAGAACGGACTCCTCCTGGGCCGGACCCAGGGAGTTGGCGTCATCTCCGGGGAGGAAGCCCTGAACTACGGCCTCACTGGAGCGAACCTCAGGGGCAGCGGCGTTCCGTACGACGTTCGGAAAGACCAGCCTTATTACGACTACGAGACCTACGATTTCGAGATCCCCGTGGGTGAGCATGGTGACTGTTATGACCGTTACCTGGTGCGGATCGAGGAGATGCGCCAAAGCCTCCGGATCCTCCACCAGGCCCTGGACCGGCTGAAGAGTGCCAAGGGTCCCATCAACGTGGAGGACCCGCGCATCACCCTCCCCTCCAAGACGGACGCCATGAACGACATGGAGTCCATGATCCACCACTTCAAGCTCGTTACGGAGGGCCTCCACGCGCCGGTGGGCGAGTCCTACTTCCCGGTGGAGGCCTCCAAGGGTGAGTTGGGCATGTACGTGGTGAGCGACGGGGGAACCAAGCCGGTGAGGTGGAGGGTCCGTCCCCCGTCCTTCGTGAATCTGGCTGCGTTGCCCAAGCTTCTGGAAGGGCACCTCATCGCCGACCTGATCACCATCAATGCAAGCATCGACATTGTCTTGGGGGAAATTGACCGATGAGTGAAGCGCGGAAGACCCCCTTCAAGAACCCTGGCTGGGCCGGGAACACGGGTGAGTTCGACCTCACCGAAGCCCAGGTCAGGGGGGACGACTATGTAGGAAAACGGCCTCCGGAGGGGGGACATGCCTCCGGAGCATCGACGTATCCCTACATGCGCGCCGAGAAGGATCCGGAGGCCCCTCTCTTCGGGGGGCCCTACAAAGAACGGTACGAGAAGATCCGGAGTCGGTATCCCGACGCCCGATCGGCCCTCCTCCCCTGTCTCGGTATGGCCCAGGAGATCCGGGGGCACCTTTCTGCCGAGACCATGGATCAGGTAGCCGGGATCCTCGACCTCTCTCCGGCCTACGTCCGGGGAGTGGCAACCTTCTATACCATGTACAACAAGCGCCCCGTGGGGCGCTTTCTCATTCAGGTCTGCACCAACATCAGCTGCGGCATCTGCGGCGGCGACGATGTCCTGCAGGCTTTCCTGAACAACACCGGCACCGAGCTGGGCGAAACCTCGGAAGACGGGAACTTCACCGTCATCGAGGCCGAGTGCCTGGCAGGGTGCGGTTTTCCGACTACGGTGCAGATCAACTCTCGTTACTACGAGAACGTGATGCCAAAGGATGTTCCGGAGATTCTGGAGCGCCTCAAGGCCCAGGGTGAATAGATGGCATACCCATACACGCACGAGAAAGAGGTCCGGGTACTCTCCAAGCACTTTGGCGAGCCGGAGGCCCGGACCGTGGAAGGCTGGAAGGCCAGAGGCGGTTATCAGACTCTCGCAAAGGCCTTCGAGATGGGTCGGGACGCCGTCATCGACGAGGTGAAGGCGTCGGGGCTCCGGGGAAGGGGAGGGGCCGGTTTTCCCGCGGGTGTGAAGTGGAGCTTCATGCCCAAGGAGAAGACCAAGCCCCACTTCCTCCTCTGCAA
>JASFVN010000193.1:0-8561 GCA_050049805.1 Gemmatimonadota bacterium | reverse complement strand
TCGCCTTCGGAAGACAAAAAGGCTCGCCCCTGCCAAGCCGAAGAAGATCCAGTCGGCGAACACGACGTAATCCACCAGTTGAGCGTAGTCCTTCCAGAAAACCAGGACCAGCGCCAGACCGGTCTGAAGGAAGATGGCCCGGGTTGGCGACCGGAAACGCGGGTGGAGTCGGGAAACACTCGAGAGGAAGACACCGTCTCGGGCCATGGCGTAGTAGACCCGGGTCGGGGCCAGCATGGTCAGGTTCAGGAAGCCGAAGGTTGATACCGAGATGGTGAGGGCCAGGAAGCGATCCCCCAGCGGCCCCATGGTCACCCGGGCCGCGTCGGCAGCGGGGGTCAGCGTCCCGGCCAGCCCGCCGTGGCCCAACGTCCGGAGGTAGACCCAGTTCACCAGGACGTACACCAGCACGACCACAGCCGTACCCAGGATCAGGCTTCTCGGGAGATTTCGCCGGGGTTCTCGAATCTCTTCGGCGACGTAGTTGACGTTCTGCCAACCACCGAAGGAGAACATGACCGGAACCAGGGCAGCCCCCAGGGCGAAGATGGCCAGGCGAAATCCTTCCTCTTCGGCCACCAGGTCCATGACGGCACCGGCCCCCGCGTCCATGGCGCCGCCGCCCCCCACCAGGCCCTCGACGGGACTCACCGGCATAAGCATCCCAAAGCCGATCAGGAGGGCCAGCGCAAGGACCTTCAGGACCACGAGGATGTTGAGGACCCGACTGCCGGGCTTGATGCCCAACGCGTTGATGCCCCCTACCAGGACGATGGCCGCCACGGCCAACGGGATGGCATTCACGCCCTCCCGCCCCAGGAGCCGCAGGGTGTACTCGGCAAAGGTGATGGACACGGCGGCAATGGCACCGGTCTCGATCATGAAGAGGAGGGCCCAACCGTACAAAAACCCCAACAGCGGGTGGAAGGCCTCCCTGAGGTAGGCGTAGTGTCCCCCGGCCTTCGGGTGAACCACCCCCAGCTCCGCGAAGGTGAAGGCGCCGGCCATGGCTATCAGGCCCCCTACCACCCAGGCCGCCAGGACCCATCCCGGGGAGTCCAGCCGCTGGGCGACGATATAGGGGTTGATGAAGATGCCGGCCCCGATGATGCCGCCCACCACCACCATCGTGGCATCGAAGAGGCCGAGAGCTCGGTGGAGCTCCGCCTTTTCCTCGGATCCTGTCGTGGTCAGGAGGTCCTCTCCATCAAGTAGGACACTGAGGAGGTCCCTTCCATTTCGCTGTAGTCCAGCTCGCTCCCCCGCAGGCTGTGGGGAATGAGATAGACGGTCATCATCACGACCGATGCGAACAGGATCGAGCCCCGAGCGACCCAGTCCTTTGCCGACCTTCGGCGGGCCAGGACCAGGACCACCGCCACCCAGACGATCCACATGATGAGAGTCTTGTTGTCTGTGAGATCGTAGCCCAAAGGCCAACCCGTCCAAAGAGCGCCGAAGGCGTATTTCTGCACGATGGGCCCCAGAATCATCCCGCCCACGGTCAGGAATCCCAGCGTCGTCCAGGCCAGTCTCTTCATGCCCCGAGGATCGATGGCCGCTCCCAAGGCGGTTCGGACGCCCAGGAGCAAACCCAGAAACATGCAGATGACGTGGGGCACCAGGATTCCCAGAGGTACGGGATCCTTGTAGCGGAGAATCAGAGTGCCCTCCTCAGGGATACGGACCGTGCCATCGGAAGACTCCAGAACCACATAATACTCCAGTTTCCCCGAAGCTGGCTGAACCGGGAGTAACGCCTGGAGCTCCCCGGCGACAGGCTCCATTGGGAGGGGGGTGAAGGGATCCGAGGTCGGATAGCGCTTGAAGAAGAGCTGACCGGACAGTCCGCTGCCAGGGTCCGGGACCGTCACCGGCGCGCCGGCATCGGTATTTCCGCTCCGCAGAAGCTCAAAGGGGATCGCTTCTCCGGCATGTTGGAAGGACCCTTTGAATTCCTTGGTGGGCCCGGTTCGCTCCTGGAACTGGGCAGCGTAGAACATGATCGCCACTGCGCCCGCCCAGAGAATCCAGGACAGCCAGGCCCGCTTGGGGCTTTGCTCTTTGATTGACATGGCCCGTACAATGTCCACTTCACGATCCGACATCAACCCCGTAAGGTGTTCACCCATGGCCCTGGCATCGACCCGCGAGATCCGATCCCACTTCCCCGCTCTCCAACGTACCCACGGCGCCCATCAGGTAGCGTACTTCGACGGCCCAGGGGGAACCCAGGTACCGAGCCCGGTTCCCATTGCCATGGCCGACTACCTCTTCCACCGAAACGCGAACGCCCATTGGGCATTTCCCACGAGCGCCGAAACGGACCGGGTGAGGCATCAGGCCCGAGAGGCCATGGCCGATTTCCTCTGCGCAAAAGCGGAAGAGATCGTGTTCGGCCCCAACATGACCACCCTTACCTACCACCTTTCCCGGACCCTGGGGGCGGAGATGGAGCCCGGGGACGAAGTGATCGTTACCGAGCTGGACCACCACGCCAATGTCGATCCGTGGAAAGTTCTGGCGCGCGAACGGGGCGTTCTCGTAAAGACCCTTCCCCTGATTCCTGAGACGGGCGTCCTGGACCTCCAGCGCTTCCCGGATCTTCTAGGCCCAAGAACCAGGCTCGTGGCCCTGGGGGCGGCTTCGAACATCCTCGGGACCGTTACCGACCTGGCACCCCTGGTCGAAATGGCGAGGGATCAGGGAGCCAGAGTCTTCGTAGACGCGGTGCACCTGGCTCCCCACCGTCGGATCCGGGTGGAGGACCTGGGCTGCGATTTCCTCGCCTGCTCGCCCTACAAGTTCTACGGCCCCCACGCCGGGGTACTCTGGATGCGGGAGGGGCTCCTGGCCGACCTTCCGGTGGCGAAGCTGGCTCCGGCCCCGGACCTCGGGCCCGAACGCTTCGAATCCGGCACAGCCAACGCCGAGGCCATGGCGGGCACGACGGCCACGGTGGACTTCCTGGCCGGGCTGGTTGGAAAAAGGGCGGGTTCCAGACGGGAGTCGTTGGACCAGTTCTTTGAAGAGCTCTCCTCTCGAGAGAAGCCTCTTTTCCGACGGCTGTGGCAAGGCCTGGAAAGTGTATCTGGAGTCAGGCTTTTCGGCCCTCCCCCCTCCGACCTCCGGGCCCCTACCCTTTCATTCACCGTCGACGGGCTGAACTCCAGGGAGGTGTCGGCTCGGCTGGCCGACGAGTTCGGTGCCTTCCTATCCCACGGGGACTTCTATGCCGCCACGGTGGTGGAAAGGTACGCAGTCGGGCCCCACGGTATGGCCCGGGCGGGGATCGGCCTCTACACCACCGAAGAGGAGGTGGACAGGGTGATCGAGGGCGTATCCGTCATCGCCGGGAGCTGATGAAGGAAGAAGCCGGCCCACGGGCGTAATTCCGGCCAGGCTCCCAGGCGCCGGCCTCGAAAAGCTAGCGTTCCGCCAGGAACGCAGGTTGGACCCACGCCACCGATCCGCCCGAATCCACCACTTTTGCCCGGACGTAGGGTTCCGGTTCGGTCAGGACGAAAACAGCCTGCGGCCCGTGGCTCTCGGCCAACACCCTGCCACCCGATCCCAGGAAGGTGGTGGTGTATTTGAAATCCCCTCTCGTCCGAATGTGGACTTCCATTCGATCACCCTCGACCATGACCTCTTCCAGCTCCACACCGGTGGACGCGTAGAAGAGGCCTGCCTCCAACCCTTCCATGAGCGCTTCTGAAGAGAGCTCGGGGGCCTTCACCACTACCCAGGCCCGTCCCGGGTTGGCCCGGTTGGCCGAGAACTCACCCAGGTAGTGATGAGCGTCGTCCACGGCAATGCCGTAGATCCGTTTCCCCTGGGTCAGGAGGATGTCCCAGACTTCCTCCATTCCCGGCGATCCTCCGCCTCCCTGGTTGTGGACCGAGGGATGACCGTTGAAGATCTCCAGGAGCCGGTAGTGGCCCACCGCCGCCAAATCCCCAGGGCCCAGGGACCAGCCGAAGTTGGGATGGTTGACGTGGGGTACGCCGTCCTTTTCCCTCACGGCGTCGACGTTGGCCTGAAGGGTTCCCACAAGGGTGGTGTCTTGCCGCGGCTCCACCAACTCGTGGAGGTGGAGCCCGTTCACGTGCACCGCCCGATCCTCGAAAGACGAGGTGACCTCCTCGCCCGGTACCAGGAGGAAGCCTTCGTCCATGAGGTGGCCGAGGGTTTCGGGGTCGGTGAGCTTGTTGTGGTCCGAGAGAACCAGGAAGTCGTAGCCGTGGTCTTTATACCATCCGGCCACATACTCCGGCGATGCGTCCCCGTCACTTTCCGTGGTGTGTGAATGGGTGTTTCCCTTGAACCACGAGCACCCCTCGCATTGGAGGGCCTCGAAGGCCAGTTCCCGGGGGGTGTCGGGCCCGCAGGAGGCCATGAACGAAGCAAGGAATGGAAGGGAAAGCCCTAAGAGGGGGAGTGTCGGGTGCCTCGCCATATCTCGGATTCCTGATGGGTTGAGTGGGTTCGCCAATCGGCTGCCGTTTCAGGGGGTTCCTATTCCCGAATGAGCGGGAACAACTCCGATTCGGTTCGGGCTTCCTGCATGATCTGAGTGATGCGGGCCACCGTCTCCGGATGGTCCCCCGCCACGTTGGCAACCTCGGACCGGTCGGTATCCAGGTCGTAGAGCTCGAAGTCTCCGTCGGCGGCCCTGCGGTAAGCTTTCCATTTGCCCAGCCGTACGGCCTGTCTCCCCTGAAACTCCCAGTAGAGGTAGTCGCGGTCTCGTTGATCTCCATCCCGGCCCTCCAGGGTCGGGAGGAGGGACACGCCGTCGGAAGTCACCGGAAGCTCCTGACCGGTGAGCTCGGCGAAGGTGGGCAGGAAGTCCCAAAAGGCCGAGGGAAGCGCGGACGTGGACCCGGCAGGAATCCGCCCTGGCCAGCGAGCAACCAGAGGTACCCGGATCCCGCCCTCATACAGCTCGGTCTTGAGGCCTCTCAGCCCAGCCGCGCTTTCGAAGAACTCCGAATCCGTGCCTCCGTTGAAGGTGGGGCCGTTGTCCGATGTGAACAGGACCAGGGTGTTGTCCTCGAGTCCGAGCTCGTCGAGAAGGTCCAGGACGGACCCGATCTCACCGTCCATCCGGGTCACCATTGCCGCGTAGGCCGCCCTGGGCTTCGGGTGGGGCAGGTAACCGCGGTCCCCGGTGTAGGGAGTCTCCGGGAAGGCGTCGGCATACTCTTCCACGGAATCTTCCGGGACCTGGAGAGCCGCGTGGGGAACCGGAAAGGGGAGATAGAGGAAGAATGGCTCGTGGGCATGATCCCGGATGAACTCCCGGGCTTCTTCGGCCATGAAATCCATGGAGTAGTCGCCGCCGGCATAGGACTCATAGCTGGCCACGTCACTGGGATCGGCATCCTCGGGAAGGCGCTGGTGGGGATAAAAGTATTCGTTCCCTTCCAGCATGTCCTTCTCGTCGTTACGCCAGAGGTGGGTGGGATAGTAGTTGTGAGCCACCCGCTGACACAGGTAGCCGTACCAGTGATCGAACCCCTGCCGGTTGGGAGCACCGGAGCTTCCCGGACCGCCGAGGCCCCATTTCCCGACGGCTCCAGTCACATAGCCGGCGTTCTGAAAGAGGGTTCCCAGGGTGTAGGTCCCTTCCGGAATCGGCCGCTGCCCCTCCAGATCAGGATCATGCCACACGTCACCCCGTTCCCCCATTTCGTCGTTGTCCCGGATATAGGCATGCCCCGTGTGAAGGCCTGTGAGGAGAACGCACCTGGATGGAGCACAGACGGGGCTCCCGGAGTAATGCTGCGTGAACCTCATCCCCTCATTCGCGATTCGATCGATGGAGGGCGTACGAATCTTCTCCTGGCCATACACCCCGACCTCGCCGTAGCCGAGATCGTCGGCCATGATGAAGACCACGTTGGGTGGTGCCTTGGAGGAGGCCGGGCCACACCCTTCGGCGGATCCCAGGGCCAGAGCCGCAGCCCCCAGGCCCAGGACCCGAACAAAGTCCCTTCGGTCCATGGAATCGCCCCCCCTTGGACCCCAGCTTTCACCCAGGGGGCAGTCGCCACGCTCCGTCACGGCTCCTCCTCTCTGGCCCCGGAATCGACCCGGGGCATGTTGGCACCGACCTCTTCTCTCCACGACCGAAGCATCGCCATCAGCTCCTCAACCCTATCCGGCTCCGTGACCGACAGGTCAACTCGCTCCTGGAGATCCGTCTCCAGATCATACAACTCCACCCCCCCGTCCTCGAACCATTCTACCAGCTTCCATCGCTCCCGCCGAACGGCTCCAGAGGGTCGGTTGCCGGAGCCGTGGTAGTGGGGAAAGTGCCAGAACAGGGCCTCCCGCCCCAGATCTCCGGAGGCAGTGAGAAGAGGCACCAGGCTCATTCCGTCCAGCGGCCGACTCGAATCTGCCCGAATTCCCGCCATCTCCAGCATGGTGGGGAAGAAATCCGTGCTCTGAACCGGAACCTGGCACTCCGATCCGGGCTCCGCCCGGTCCGGCCAGCGAATGATCATGGGGACACGGATTCCCCCCTCGTAGAGCCATCCCTTTCCCGCCCGCAGGGGCACATTGGCCGTGGGGCCCGGTTTCTCACCTGACAAGGTACTGAGGCCGCCATTGTCCGACATGAAAAACACGACTGTGTCATCCGAGAGACCCAGCTCCTCCAGGCGCTGCAGTACCCGGCCCACGCTCTCGTCGACGCTTTGCACCATGCCGGCGTAGGCCGGGTGGTCCTGTACCAGACGCGTCACCGACCTTCCGTGCTCGTCCTCCTGACCCGGCCCCTCGCCCAGGAAAAGGGAGTCCCGCCGGGCGGCGTACTTATCTGTCAGCTCGTCTTTGGACTGAATCGGCGTATGGACGGCGTAATGGGAGAGATAGAGGAGGAAGGGGCCGTCCTGGTGCTCGTCCAGAAAGGACAGAGCCTCGTCGGTGAGACGGTCCGTGAGGTACTCCCCCGCTTCTCCTCCTTCCAGGCCGGGGACGTCCCAAAAGGGGTTCCTCCCCTCCGGCGCTTTGTAGGGGTAGAAGTAGGAGGCCGGCTGCCCCGCCCCCGTCCCACCGACGTTTTTCCCGAAGCCCTGGTTTTCAGGGTAGTAGGGACGGTTCCCCAGGTGCCACTTCCCGAAGAACCCCGTGGCGTAGCCCTGGCCGGCCAAGGCCTCCGCCAGCGTCACCTCTTCCGGCGGAAGGTGATCCACGTATTCCGCCGGGAGAAGCTCACCTCGCTGGCTGCCACCGATCCAATCGGTGATATCCAGGCGGGCCGGGTGGCGACCCGTCATGATGCTGGCTCGGGTGGGCGAACAAACCGGACTGGCAGCGTAAGCTTGGGTAAAGCGCATCCCGGATCGGGCCAACGCGTCGATGTTGGGGGTCAGGTGGAAGGTGCTCCCGAAGGCGCCCAGATCCCTCCAGCCCATATCGTCGATGAGGAAGAAGACGAAGTTGGGGGGTCGGGACGCAACACCCCGGCTCCTCCAGGCCCGACCTTCACAGGCCAACGACCCCACGGAGGTCAGGGACGCTGCCGCTACGCCCGTACCCAAAACCTTCAGGAACGCCCTGCGCCGGAGCAGGGGCTGGTCTCCGGTTGGCCGGTGGTTCGTGAGAAACCTTTCAGCCATTGGGTGGTCCCTTCAGAAGCGGGTAGATCACCACGTATTCCACGTCCAGATCGTCCCATTCAACCCCCAGGATCCGGTCCTCGCCGATATCATAGGGGAAGAACCTGTCCGGTACCTCCACCGTACCCAACCATTTCCCTGAGGAGTCGAATACCTTCCATTCACCCGGCGTCTCAGGAGCCAACGCCCAATCGCCGACCCAAAGAGTCCCGTCTTTACCAGCCAGTAGAGCTCCGAAGGCCGGACGGCGGTCCGGAAAGGGCATAGCCTCCAGCCTGGCCCGTTCCGCAGCCCGTTCTTCCTGTGGGACACCTTCCAGACGGCCCGTGAAGAAGTCCTCCCGGTCTTGCTGTCGAACCGCCAGGTCCAAAGCGGGGAGTCGCACGATTCGTGTCGTGCCTCCTCTGGAATCCACCACCGACAGATCCAAAGCCTCGGTAGATCCAACCAATGCTGCGCCGTTCCAGATGGCCCCGGCTGCGTTCTTCGCGAAGGGTGGAGTACTCATGACACCCCGCCCTCCCTCGTCGGTGAGGACAAGCTCCCTGCCCGGAAGGAGGCAGAGGGTATCCAGAAGCGTTCCCTCCGAGTCGAAACGCACGAAGGCCACGGGGTCGCGCCGAAAGCCCGTCTCAGTCGCCTGAGCCACCTGGGCGGCACCCCAGAGCTGCTTCAGGAGAAAAGAACCGTCTTCCAGAATCCCCAGGGGATGGAGCATGGCCGGCTCCGGATCCAGGGTGGCCAGGCCGGACATTCGACCCGCCTGGTCGAGCCAGGTGAATCTTCGTAACATGAAGTCGTACGCCCAGATACGACCGTCTGCGCTGCTTCCCATAGCCGAGAGCCCCTGAAACTCCGCCGGGCCCTCTCCCGGCCCCCCGAAGGCCGCCGTGAGACGTCCGTCTGAGCTGAAGAAACGGACATTCTGAT
>JASFVN010000014.1:0-35256 GCA_050049805.1 Gemmatimonadota bacterium | reverse complement strand
CCGGCCCTGGACCTCAGTGAAGCCTTCGCAAATGCGGCGGAGGCGGTGACACCTGCCGTGGTGCGGATCGAAGTGACGACGACACTTCGAAACAGACAGGGGATGTGGCCCTTCATCGATCCTCAGAATCGGGGAGGTGAGGCCATACCGGTGCAGAGCGGAGGGTCTGGGTTCCTCATGTCCGAAGACGGGTACGTCCTCACCAACAACCACGTCGTCGAAGACGCCAACGAGATCCGGGTTTATCTGACCGATGGGCGCTACTTCATCGCCGACCTGGTTGGAGCGGACCCCACAACCGACGTGGCGGTGGTCAAAATCGACGAAACGGGCCTACCGTTCTTGAGTCTCGGTAGTTCGGAGAACCTGAGGGTGGGTGAGTGGGTCCTGGCCATCGGGAACCCGGGAATCGGTGGGGACCCCGACGACCTCGACTACACGGTTACTGCGGGAATTGTGAGCGCCCTGGGCCGACCCTTGACGCTCATCCGGAACGAGCTCTTCAACGATCCGGAGTTCGGGAGTGAGTCTGCCGGTTTCGCCATCGAAGACTACATACAGACCGACGCCGTCATCAACCGAGGGAATTCAGGGGGCCCCATGGTGAACATCATGGGCCAGGTGGTGGGTATCAACTCCGCCATTTCCTCCCCAACTGGAACCTACGTGGGGTACGGGTTCGCAATTCCCATCGACTTGGCTTCTCGGGTCATGGAAGACCTCATCGAGTATGGCAGGGTCCGTCGGGCTTGGTTGGGCGTTTCCATCGAGCCTATCGCCCCGGAGGACTCGGAGATCTACGATCTTCCCGCCGTTGCCGGCGTCCTGATCCAGGGCGTGACGGAGGGAGGCCCGGCTGAGGATGTGGGTCTGCGGCAGTCCGATGTTCTCTATTCCGTGGACGGCGAGGTCGTCTACAGTCCCAACGGTTTACAGAACCTCATAGCCCAGAAGCGCCCGGGGGTTGAGGTTTCGCTCCGCATTTACCGGGACGGTTCTCCACGGGATCTACAGGTCCGTTTGGGTGAGGCTCCCCTGAATTCTCAGGCCCAACCCATGCCCGAACCCGAGGAACCTGCCTCTGAAGAAAAGTTGGGAATCACAGTGGCGCCTCTGACAGAAGAATTCCTCCCCATGACCGGGTACGAAGAGGCTGGCGGGGTCATCATCACGGGCGTCACGCGCCTGGGGCCCGCCGACCGCCGGGGGGTCGCCAGAGGACTGAAGCTCCTCTCCATCGACAATGAGCCCATCGAGACTCCAGACGATGTGAGAAGAGTCCTGAGAGGTGTGGAGTCGGGCGAGGTAGTATCCCTGGTCCTGGGAGACCCGGATGGTGGCACAAGGGTGGTCAACGTGAGGGCCGGGCGTTAGATCCGGCCCAAGAACTAAGCAATATCGGGGCGCCCCTGGGCTGATTGCCCGGGGGCGTCCTTTGTGTTGATGCCCCTTCGGCCCGTGTTATCTTTGATCTAGCAAGCGTTTGTGCGATTCAAGAGTCACCGGGAGCGAAAGTGGCGGAACTGGTAGACGCGCGAGATTTAGGATCTCGTGGCTTAGGCCGTGGGGGTTCGAGTCCCCCCTTTCGCACTTTTTCGAGGCTCCCTTTCGCACTTCATCTCTAGTTCGAGCATTGCATGACCAATAATCCCTCTGACCTCCACATCGAGTTGGAGGAACAAGAAGCCTGGCGCCGTCGCCTGACGGTGACCGTCCCGGCTGGCTCGGTTCAAACCGAGCGGAACAAGATCATCCAGAAGCTGGGCGGACGCCTGAAGCTTCCGGGATTCCGAAAGGGAAAGATCCCCGCCAACGTCGTGGAGCAACGCTTCGGCCAGGCGGTGGACCAGGAGCTACTCGACAAAGTCATCGGGGAATCCTACCGGAGAGCGCTCCATATTCAGTCCCTGGAACCCATCTCCGAAGGACAGGTCGAGAAGGTGGACTATGAGCCCCGGGAAGATCTGACCTTCTCAATCTCCTTTGACGTTCAGCCCGTTGTCGAGCTGGAGCGCTTGGGAGGTTTTACCGTCCAAAGGCCGAAGATCGAAGTGGCGGAAGAAGACGTTCAGCGGGTCCTGGACCGCCTCAGAGACCAGGCCGGGGTCTGGAAACCTGTCGAGGAGGGAGAAGCCCAGGACGGAAACCTGATGACCCTGGAGATCCAGCGCCTGGAGGGGGGAGAAGCCGCAGGGGAAGGCCGACCCTATGAAATCGTCCTCGGAGATGGTGAGGCCATTCCCGAAGTCGAGGATGCCGTCCGGACGCTGGCAGTGGGGGAAACAGGTGACTTCACGGTCACCTTCCCCGATGATTTCCCCGACGAAGAACGACGTGGAGCGGTGCAGCACCTGCGCATCTCCCTCCAGGCCCAGAAGGAAAAAGAGGTTCCGGATCTCACAGACGATTTCGCCCGCTCCCTGGGCGATTTCGAGGACCTGGAAACCCTGAAAACTCGTGTACGGGAGGATCTGGAAAGGGAGGCTGGAGACCAGGCCGAGTCGGCTGTGAGAACGCAGCTCCTGGAGAACCTCATCGAGGCGAATCCCTTCGAGGTTCCCCGATCCATGGCGGAGAGGTACATGGAGTCGGTTTTGGGGGATACTTCCAAGTTGAATCCCGAGGTTGTGGCAGAGACCCGGGAACGCCTCCGGCCGGAGGCCGAAAAGGCGGTGAAGCGAATCCTCGTCGTTGATCGGGTGGCGGAGCTGCAGGGTCTGAAGGCCACCGAAGACGAAGTGGACGGCCGTATCGAAGAGATCGCCGAAAAGAACGACACCAAACCGGCCCAGGTCTACGCGAATTTGCAGAAGGCAGGGAGCCTTGACGCCCTTGAACGGGAGATCACCGAGAAAAAGGTGTACGATTTCCTCAAGGGTGAGTCCACTGTGACCGAGACTCAGAAAGAGAACACGAGAGAGTGATGCCCATTTATCCACCGTATGTCATCGAACGAACCAGCCGGGGTGAGCGGAGCTACGACATCTTCAGTCGTCTCCTCATGGACCGCATTGTCTTTCTGGGAAGCGGAATTGACGACAACGTAGCCAACATCATCATCGCTCAACTCCTTTTCCTGGACGCCGAGGATCCGGAACGGGACATCTACCTCTACATCAATTCTCCAGGTGGCAGCGTCTACTCCGGGCTCGCCATCTATGATACCATGCGACACTTGAGGGCCCCGGTCTCGACGTTCTGCGTTGGAATGGCCGCGTCCATGGCGGCGGTCCTGGTGGCCGCCGGAGAGAAGGAAAAGCGGTCCGCGTTGCCGAACTCGAGGATCATGATCCACCAGCCGTCTTCCGGCGCCCAAGGCACGGCAGCCGATATCGAGATCGCGGCGAAAGAGATCCTCCACGCCAGGGAACGGATCAACGAGATCCTCTCCTTCCACACCGGTCAATCCCTCGAGCGAATCGAGGTCGATGTGGACCGGGATCGGTTCATGAGCCCTGCGGAGGCCAGGGACTACGGGATCATCGACCGGGTCCTGGAGCCGGGTGATCCAGGACGGGACCCGCAAAAGCCAACTGACTCCGACCACCCGGACACGGACTAGGTTCCGATGCTCGAGACCCATCCCCTGCGATCTGCTTCTTTCTGGAGGAAGCCATGAGCGTGACGGGCGACAAACACCTTCGATGCAGCTTTTGCGGGAAATCCAAGGACAGTGTCAAGAAGTTCATCTCCGGACCCTCCGTCTACATCTGCAACGAATGCGTCTCCCTCTGTAACGAGATCCTGGCCGAGGAAGAGGAGCGGGAGGCTGTCGAATCTCAGGTTCCCAGCCCGACGCCCATGGAGATCAAGGATATCCTTGATCAGTACGTTATCGGCCAGGATGAGGCGAAGCGCGCCCTGGCCGTCTCGGTGTATAACCATTACAAGCGAGTCAACCACCAGGGTGTTTTGGACGAAGTTGAGATTGAAAAGGCCAACATCCTCCTCATGGGCCCAACCGGAGTCGGGAAGACCCTTCTGGCCCAAACCCTCGCCCGGATGCTCCACGTCCCCTTCACCATCGCAGACGCCACGACCCTGACCGAAGCCGGATACGTTGGCGAGGACGTGGAGAACATCCTCGTTCGCCTCCTTCAGGCGGCAGACTTCAATATCGGAGAGGCCGAGCGAGGCATCGTCTATATCGACGAGTTGGATAAGATTGCCAGGAAGTCGGAGAACCCCTCCATCACCAGGGATGTGTCGGGCGAGGGAGTTCAACAGGCCCTATTGAAGATCCTGGAAGGCACGGTGGCCTCGGTGCCACCGCAGGGAGGAAGAAAGCATCCGCAGCAGGAGTACATCCAGGTCGACACCAGGAACATTCTCTTCATTTGCGGAGGTGCCTTCGACGGCCTCGAGAAGATCGTCGAGGCCCGTGTCGGAAAGCGCCAGATCGGGTTCACAGGAAAAGATGTGGAAGCCACCCGGGAAGACATCCTGACCCAGGTGGAACCCGAAGACCTCCAGCGCTACGGACTCATCCCGGAGCTGGTGGGTAGACTTCCGGTGACCGTAGCCCTCGATGAGTTGGACCAGGACGCCCTTACCCGGATTCTTCAGGAGCCGAAAAACGCCCTCATCAAACAGTATACGAAGATGTTGGAGCTGGAAGATGTGGGGTTGACCTTCGAGCCGGCAGCGATCCAGGCCATCGCCTCCAAGACCCTCGACCGAGGCACCGGCGCAAGGGGACTCAAGGCGGTAATCGAGGAGTTGATGCGGGATATTCTCTTTGAAATCCCCTCCAGGACCGATGTGAGGGAAGTGGTCATCACCAAGGAGAGCGCGGAGGAGAAGGTCCCGCCTCTCCTGGTTCTGCGCCCTGAAGTAGAGAAAAAGAAAGCCTGAGGCCTCCGGGCGACCGTCTTCGTTGCCCGCTGGCCTTTCCGCGACATCTGTTCCGTTCTACCATAACGCCGCGGGGGCCGCTGAGCCTCTGCGGCATTTCCTTTGAGATACTTCTTGAACCGAGCATTTGAATGGCGACCCTTCACCGGATCGACGGACCCACGCAAATCCCGGAGGAACTCCCGGTCGTCGCCCTTCGGGATCTTGTGTTCTTCCCCTATCTGGTCCTTCCGCTCCTCATCGGGCGGGCCCCCTCCGTGGTGGCTCTGGAGGAAGCCGAGAAGGGAGACGGCCTCCTTCTCCTCGTGGCTCAGAAAGACGCCGACGTGGAGGACCCCCAGGAGGGTGATCTCCATCGACTTGGAACGGTGATTCGAGTGGTGCAGGTGACGCGTCTGCCGGATGGGACCGCCCGTGTCGTGATGGAGGGCCTCGGCAGAGCCCAGATCCGGGAGTTCGTCCCCTGGGAGAATGGATTCCGGGCCCGCATCGAGCTGGCACCCGGCGCCGAGAAAGAAGATGCCGAATCGGTCACTCCGGAGCTGGAGGCGCTGGCCAGGAAAGTTCGAAGGCTCTTCGACGATTATATCGAAGCGAATGAGAGACTTCCCAGAGAACTCTCGGGAACGGTGGCCGCTGTCCAGGACCGAGTCCGCCTCGCCCACATGGTCTCGGGCCACCTTCTCCTTTCGGCAATGGAGAAACAGGAGCTTCTGGAGGCCCTGGATTTGGGGACTCACCTCGAGATCCTGCGTCAGATCCTGGTTCGGGAGCTGGAGATCTTCCGGATCGAGGAAAAACTGGACGAGCAGATACAACACCAAATGGACTCAGGGCGCCGTCAGCACTATCTCCAGGAGCAGCTGAAGGCAATCACCAAGGAGCTGGGCACCACAGAAGGGGAAATGGGCGAACTCGAGGCCAAGATCCTTCAGACGCCCCTCCCCCCGGAAGCCAGAGAAAGGGCTGAGAGAGAATTTGATCGTCTGAAGCACCTGAATCCCGTGGCGCCGGAGGCCGCCGTCATTCGCACCTATCTCGACTGGATTCTCGGCCTCCCCTGGATGAAGAAATCCGAGGACAATCTGGACGTGAGGCACGCCACCTCGGTTCTGGAGGAGGCCCACTACGGCCTTGAGGAGGTCAAGGAGAGGATCCTGGATCACATCGCCGTACTCTCCCTGGTGGGAGACCTTCAGGGGCCCATCCTGTGTCTGGTGGGGCCGCCAGGCGTCGGCAAGACCTCCCTGGGGCGGAGTATCGCTACCGCTCTGGGACGGGAGTTTGTCCGGGCGTCCCTGGGCGGTGTCCGGGACGAGGCGGAGATTCGGGGCCACAGGCGAACCTACGTGGGAGCCCTTCCCGGACGGGTGATTCAGGGAATGAGGCGGTCCGGGACCCGAAACCCCATCTTCCTCCTGGACGAGGTGGACAAGCTGGCCCGGGACTTCCATGGAGACCCCGGTGCAGCCCTTCTGGAGGTCCTCGACCCGGAGCAGAATCGAACCTTCACCGACCACTACCTGGAACTGGAGTTCGATCTCTCCGACGTCCTGTTCATCGCCACAGCCAATACTCTTGCCGGGATCCCCGAACCACTCCGGGATCGTATGGAGATCATTCGGATTCCCGGCTACCTGACTACCGAAAAGAAGATCATTGCCCAGCGGTTCATCTGGCCCAAACAGGCCAGGCGTCACGGGCTCGATGCTCGTTCGGTGGAGATCTCCGAAGAAGCTCTCGATCGGGTGATCGGAGAATACACCCGGGAAGCCGGGGTCAGGGAACTCGAACGGCGAATCAGCGGTGTGGCCCGGAAGTTGGCGCGGAGCGTTGCAGAAGGCGTGCGTAGCCCTCGAGAGCTACCCCGGGTAGAGACTGGCGACCTGAAAGAGCTTCTTGGTCCGCCCCCATACACGCCCGAACCCCGGGAGGAGGGGATGGGACGGGCAGGGATCGCCAACGGTCTCGCCTGGACGGCAGCTGGCGGAGAGATCCTGGATGTCGAAGTAGCCGTGGTTCCAGGTTCCGGAAAAATCCAGCTCACGGGAACATTGGGCGACGTCATGAAGGAATCGGCCTTCGCGGCCGTGACCTACGCCAGATCCCGGGCCCACGTCTTCGGACTCAGCTCCAATTTCCACGAGGGAGTGGACATCCACATCCACATCCCCGAGGGAGCCACGCCAAAGGACGGCCCCTCTGCCGGCATCACCATTGCTGTAGCTCTGATATCGGCCCTCACCGACATCCCGACCCGATCCGACGTGGCCATGACGGGTGAGATCACTCTCAGGGGTCGCGTCCTGGGTGTGGGAGGGGTCAAGGAGAAGGCCGTCGCAGCCTTCCAGGGCAAGATCAAACGCGTGGTCCTTCCTGCCTCCAACGCAGGGGCTCTGGAGCAGATACCCGAGGAAGTCAGAAAGGGAGTGGACTTCCTTCTGGTCCGGACGATGGATGAGGTCCTGGAGGGGGCTCTCCTTTCCCAGCCGACCAGCCGGAACGAATCGTCCGGCACGGACTTCCTGGACGGCACCCGGGAGCCGGGGATTCAGCTTTCCCAGTGATCATCCGGTCGGTGGAGTACGCGGGTTCGGTAGCTTCTCCTGAGAACCCCATTCCGGGTTACTTGCCTCAGGTGGCCTTCTCCGGGCGATCCAATGTCGGGAAGTCCTCCCTCATCAACACCCTGTTGGGCCGGACCCGAAAGAAAGTGGCCCACGTGTCGTCCAAGCCTGGCAAGACCCGGATGCTGAACTTCTACCGGGTCAACGATCGGTTCTTCCTGGTGGATCTCCCGGGGTTCGGATTCGCCAACGCGCCTGGGCCGGTTCGACAAGGGTGGAAGCGACTGGTGGAGTGGTACCTCTCCCGGCCGGAAGGTATCCATGGCGTCGTCCACCTCGTGGATGGCCGGCATCCGCCCTCCCCCCTTGATGGAGAGATGATGGAATACCTTGGGGAGCTGGGCGTGCCGGCCCTGGTGGTCCTCACCAAGATGGACCGGGTCCCCAAAAGCAAGCGGAGGGAGACCCTCAAGCGGGCCGCAGAGGACCTGGGCCTTGACCCGGAACAACTCCTGGCCTTTTCGTCTAAGACAAGAGAGGGCCGGGATGCCCTCCTCGCCGCGCTGGACGAGCTTCTTCCGGCTGTGGCAAGCTGAGGCCGGACCGGCCAGGGTACCCCGCCTCGGGAACGGGGTGGCGTTGTGCAGAGGAGGCGTTATGAGAACCGTGGCCGTCACGATCTTCCTCGCAGGGCTTCTGACCCTGGGATGCGGGCCTGCCGCCCCACAGGTAGCCCCCACGCCCGATCCGGAAGGATCCGCTCAGGAAGACCCATCGGACCTGGTCCCCCCCGGCTTCGGCACCCTGCTCCAGGACCAGATCTCCCTTCGCCTCCAGAGCGGACGGCTCCTCATCAAGCTCACACCCCTGGACGAACGCATCATCCGCCTTACGGCTCCCGACACCTACGAAAGGCTGAAGGGCCTGGCAGAGGTCCATGGCCCCAGGGCCAACCGCACCGCCATGGGATTCGAACCATCTCTTTTCCTCGTGAGCCTCTTCAGCTATGAGCCTGACGTGACTTACCAGCCTGAGGACCTCAACCTGGTGAACCGCGGTGTCCGCCTGAGACCGGAAGGGATTGCGGCCATCACCCCCTCCTGGGGCACCCAGCGGCTTGGACAGCAGGAAACCCGGATGGCAGTTTACGCCTTCCAGGGAGACATCGAGTGGGAGTCGGAGCTGATTGCCGAATATCAACAGCTCCGCAATGAGACATGGAGGGATCAGGTGCTCCCGATCCTTGAAGCAGAGAAGGCCAAGGTGAGAGCCCGGTCGGGCGGATGAGGCTCTCTGGCCCTCATCCCTCCAGGCCGAACTTCTTGATCTTTCTATATAGGGTCCGCTCTCCGATCTCCAAACGCTCGGCAGCTTTCCTGCGATTCCCCCCGACCTCCTCCAAAACAGCCCTGATCGTCTCCTCCTCAACCTCCTCCATTGTCATTCCGGGCCGGTAGAGGACGGCGCCGGCCTCCTCCGGCGTTTCTGGCATGGTCTCGCCGACCGGTTCCTCCCCGGCAGCCGGCTCAGGGAAGACCTCCTGGAGTTCAGCTTCGTCCAGGTGATCCTCCCTGGGGGCAAAGGACACTTCCCGTCGGCGGAGATGCTGCTCCTGGTAACGCTCGAAGTCCCTCCGAAGATCGTCGACGTCCATACGGAGGTTGACCAGAGTCCGGAACACGAACTCCAACTCGGGCCGAAGTGACTTTTCCTCTCCCTGGCTCACCGGGAAGAAATCGGTCATGATGGGAGCAGGGAGGAGACCTCGGCTTCTCGGGTTCCGAACCTCGGCGGGGATATCCCTGGCCTCAATCCGGCGACCCGGGGCAAGGACCACCATGCTCTCCACCAGGTTGCGGAGCTCTCGCACGTTCCCGGGCCAGGTGTGGGACACCAGGATCTTCATGGCATCATCACTGATTCCGGCAAACTGCCGATCATGCCGTCTACTGGCGTCCTCGATGAAGTTGTGAACCAGGAGTGGAATATCTTCTTTGCGGTCTCTCAGAGCCGGCAGCTCGATGCGCAAAACGTTCAATCGGAAGTAGAGATCCCGTCGAAAATCTCCTCTTTCCACCAACCGCCTGAGCTCCTGATTGGTGGCCGCAATGATGCGAACGTCCACTCGGATCGGACGTTCCCCCCCCACGCGGAAAAACTCCCGCTCTTCCAGGACTCTCAGAAGCTTCGTCTGGGTCGAGAGGGGCATCTCACCGATCTCGTCCAGAAAAATGGTCCCTCCCTGAGCCAGTTCGAAAAGACCGCGTCGAGAGTCGATGGCACCGGTGAACGCGCCTTTCTCATGGCCAAAAAGCTCACTCTCCAGGAGGGTTTCGGCGAGGGCTGCAACATTCACCGCGATGAAAGATTTATGCTTCCTGGGCGAGAGTGCGTGGATCCCCCGGGCGATGAGCTCTTTGCCGGTCCCGGACTCTCCCGTCACCAGGACCGTTGCCTCCACGGGGGCGAACTGGACCACACGCTCCAAGGCTTCCCGAATGGAATCGGTCTCACCGACGATGCCCGTGATTTCCTGAAGACGATTTCGCTCGATGAGGGTCCGGCCCAGGAGAAGGATCTCCCTGACATCAGGTGGATGGGTGAAAACCTCTTGGAGATCCAGGGCCCGGGCGGCCTGGCGAGTGCCTTCCTCCCCCTCTCGAGCAAGACCGAAGACGGGAATGTGCCTTGAACCCCTGGCCTGCCGGGCCTGGGCAGCCGAAGACTCGTTCTTCAGCCCCCCGGTGAAGATGAACAGGACTGGGTCCATGACCCCGGATAGGTCCTCGTCCGGCGTGACCAGCTCCACCCGGTAGCCCGCCCCGCGAAAAGCATCCCGCAGTAGTCCGGCGACCCTGAGGTCGTGAGTCGAGATCAGAACCACACTGCTCGTATCAGGCATATCAGGATTGCCGATGAGGGGTATCCTGGACTCTCAGGAGACCCACCAGGTGCTCAGCCCAGGGCCCGAGAACATCGAGGCCGTCCCGGACACCTCCGGGGCTCCCCGGAAGGTTCGCGATGAAAACACGTCCCCTCGTACCCGCCACACCTCGGGAGAGGGGGGAATAGGGTGTCTTCTCCTCCCCTCTCCTCCTTATGGCCTCGGAGATGCCCAGGGAGGGCCGATCCAAAACCGCTTTGGTCGCTTCCGGAGTCACGTCTCGTGGGCCAAACCCGGTGCCTCCAGTGGTCAGGACCAGATCGAGGTTTCCGCCATCGACCCATCGAAGGAGGGTGGGAACAATGACCTCTGACTGATCCGGAACTACCGCTCTCGCCACCAGCTCGTAACCCCTTTCCCTGCACCAAGCTTCCATAAGCTGACCGCTGGCGTCCTCCCGCTCCCCCCGACTGCATGCATCGGAGACCGTGAGGACACCTACCCGCATCGGAGAGGGTCCGGAAGGACTCACCTTCTTACGGAGCCCTCGGTGTAGAAAGGCGGCCGCTGCACGATGGCTGGAACTACATTCTTCCTGATTCGGACTCCGACCTCGGTGCCACCCGACGCCATTTCGGTCGGTACATAGCCCATGGCGACCCCGACGCCCAGGGAAGGGCTTACCACCCCGCTGGTAACGACACCCACGTCCTGATCCCCTGAGGCGATGGGGTAGCCGTGTCGGGGGAAACCCTTCTCCGTGAGTTTCATCCCCACCAAGCGACGGGTCACGCCGGACTCCTTCTGCTGGACCAGGGCATCCCTCCCGATGAAATCGCCCTTGTCCAGTTTGGTGATCCAACCCAGGCCCGACTCCAACGGTGTGTGTTCCTCGTCCAGGTCGTTCCCGTAAAGAGCGTACCCCATCTCCAGACGGAGAGAGTCCCGACATCCCAGGCCCGTAGCAATGAGACCGAGAGGTTCCCCGGCTCTCATGAGGGCTTGCCACAGCTCCATCCCTGAAGCCGCCGGGATATAGAGTTCGAAACCGTCCTCCCCGGTATACCCGGTGCGGCTGATGACCCCGTGCACTCCTGCCACCGACCCCAAGCCGAAGCGATAGTAGCCGATGTCGTCCAGGTTCGTCTCCGTGAGCCCCTGAACGATATCAGCGGCTTTGGGCCCCTGGATGGCAAGGAGGGCAGTCTCATCGGATTTGTCGGTCACCTCGACGTCGAAATCCGAGCTGTGCTCCATCACCCAGGCCAGGTCCTTCTCCTTGTTGGAGGCATTCACCACCAGCATGAAATGGTCGGGCCCCCGGTAGACCAGAAGGTCGTCGATGATCCCCCCGTTTTCCAGGCACATGGCGGAGTACTGAGCCTGCCAGACCTGGAGTTTGGAGGCATCGTTGACCGCAATCTTCTGAATGAGATCGAGGGCCTGAGGTCCCTTCAATACGAACTCACCCATGTGGCAGACATCGAAGAGTCCGGCGGCGGTCCGCACCGCGTTGTGTTCGGCCATGATTCCCGTGGGATACTGAACCGCCATTTCGAAGCCAGCAAAGGGAACCAGCTTTCCCCCAAGCTGAACATGAGCTTCGTACAGCGGGGTCTTCTTCAACGTGTCACCCGTCGGTGCTTCACCCACTGGTTCGTCAACCATCGGTATTCCCTTTCGTGTGTCGACAGCCTCAACCCATGAGCTCCATCATGATGGCTTTCTGGGCATGGAGGCGGTTCTCAGCTTCGTCGTAGATTCGGGACTGCGGTCCGTCGATAACCTCTGCAGCAACCTCTTTTCCTCGGTACGCCGGGAGGCAGTGCAGGAAGATGGCGTCACTTCTGCCGCGTTCCATCACCGCCTTGGTTACCTGGTAGGGTTGGAAGGTGGCGATCCTCTCCTTGGCCTCCTCCTCCTGACCCATGGACACCCAGGTGTCCGTGGTGATGACCCTGGCCCCCTCCGCCGCTTCCATGGGATCTCTCGTGAGAGTGACCGATGTAGCGGCCCTGGCCCGGTCCAGGATGGTCTGGTCCGGATCGAAGCCCTCCGGGACTGCCAGTCGCAGGTCCAGCCCGAAGACCGCGGCGGCATTGAGCCACGAGTTGGCCATGTTGTTTCCGTCACCAAGGTACGCCACGGACATGCTCTCCAGCTCAGGCCCGAACTCCTCCTGGACGGTTTGGAGGTCGGCCATCAGCTGGCAGGGATGAAGCAGGTCGGTAAGGCCGTTGATTACAGGAATGCTGGCCTCAGACGCCAGCTCCTCCACCTCCCCATGGTCGAAGGTCCGGATCATGATCCCGTCCACATATCGGCTCAGGACCTTGGCCGTGTCGGAGATGGGTTCTCCTCGGCCCATTTGAGAGGTTTGTGACGCGATGAAAAGGCCATGGCCTCCGAGTTGGGTCATTCCCACCTCGAAAGACACCCGAGTGCGGGTAGAGCTCTTGTAAAAAATCATGGCCAGGCTCTTTCCCTGAAGCGGGGTTCCAGAGACCTGACCGGTTTTCAGTCGTTGTGCCAAGGAAAGGAAGGACAGGAGGTCCTCCCGGGCATAGTCGGACAGGGCGACAAAATGGCGGGTAGACATATGGGTATTCTGGGTCCAAGTAGGCTTCAGATCGGCTCCGGGCCCATCCCGAGAGCCAGGTTCAGGAAGGTATCATTCTGGGGAGCCCGAAGGAAAGCCGGAATCGGGGCGAACTTGACCAGCATCCTGTTGGAAGCCGGTGGGACCAGGCCTCTGTCCTCAGAGGATATACCGCTGCAGATCCTCGTCCTCCAGAATGCCGCTGAGACGCTCTCGTACGAATGGCGGATCAACCAGGATGTGGTCCCTGCCGTCCTCCGGGAGATCGAAGAGGAGATCCTCCAGGACTGTGGTCAGGACGGTCTGGAGGCGGCGGGCACCGATGTTCTCCATCCGGTCGTTCAATTCAGCGGCAATCCGGGCCACCTCCTGAACGCCGTCGTCGGTGAACTCCAGGGCCGCCCCCTCCGTTTCCATCAAGGCCCGATACTGGTGTAGGAGGGCGTTCTTCGGTTCCTTCAGAATCCGGACGAAGTCGTCCTCGCCAAGGCTGTGCAGCTCGACCCGAATCGGAAAACGCCCCTGTAGCTCCGGGATCAGATCGCTGGGCTTCGCCACGTGGAAAGCCCCGGCGGCAACGAAGAGCATGTGGTCGGTTCGAACCAGGCCGAACTTCGTTTGGACGTTCGATCCCTCTACGACGGGGAGAAGATCCCGTTGGACCCCTTCCCTGCTCACATCAGGGCCCGCTCCTCCTCTGGCCCCGGCGATCTTGTCGATCTCGTCAAGAAAGATGATCCCGGAATCCTCGGCTCGGTCCAGCGCCTCATTCACCACCTCGTCCATGTCCACCAACCGGTCCAGCTCCTCCTGGAGAAAGATGCGTCTGGCTTCCCCCACGGACACGGTGCGCCTCTTGGTCCGCTTTGGCAGCATGTCCTGGAGCATCTCAGTGAAGTTGTGGTCCATTCCCTCCATTCCTCCCATGGGGATCATCATCCCCTCGATAGAAGGACTCTGGGACACTTCGACTTCCACCTCCCGGTCTTCCAGTGCGCCGTCCTGGAGAAGTTTCCGCAGCTTTTCCCGGGTCCTGGATCGCCGGTCCTGGGGCGTCAGACCTTCCGGCTCCTCATCCTCCGACGAGGCCTGGCGAACTCCAGTGGGGCCGGCTACGAAGACATGGCCCGATGGCGGTTCCTCCCCTTCCCTCTGGGGTCCCGCCTCCTCCCGCTTTTCCGATGCCGTGATGGGCAGGAGGAGATCGAGGAGCCTCTCTTCGACCCGCCTCTCCGCCTCTCCCTCGACTTCGGCTTCCCGCTCAGCCCGAACCATGTTGACGGACGTGTCCACCAGATCTCGGATCATGGACTCTACGTCCCGCCCGACGTAGCCGACCTCGGTGAATTTGGATGCTTCCACTTTGACGAAAGGGGCACCCGCCAGGCGGGCTAGACGCCTGGAGATTTCCGTCTTCCCCACGCCGGTGGGCCCGATGAGGATCAGGTTGTTGGGGAAGATCTCGTCCCGGAGCTCTCCCTCGACCCTCTGGCGTCGCCAGCGATTCCTGAGGGCAATGGCCACGGCTTTCTTGGCATCGTCCTGGCCAACGATATACTTGTCCAATTCCCCCACGATCTGCCGTGGTGTGAGCTCGTCCTGCCACTCCATCCCGCCCTCGGCGGCTTCACTCTCAGTCATTCTTCACGTCCTGCTCCAACTCCAATACGCTGATCTGTTGGTTCGTATAGATGCAGATCTCTCCGGCAATCTCCAGGGCCCGGCGAACGATGTCCGACGCCGACAGATCGGAATGGGATTTGAGAGCCCTGGCCGCCGCCAGAGCATAAGACCCTCCCGATCCTATGGCGACGATCTCATCGTCCGGCTCGATGACGTCACCTTCCCCGCTCACCAAGAAGAGACGATCCCGGTCGGCGACGATCAGGAGAGCGTTCAGCCTTCGAAGGTAGCGGTCGGTTCTCCAATCCTTGGCCAATTCCACGCAGGCTCGGGTCAGGTTTCCCGGATAACGTTCCAGCTTTTCCTCCAGCTTCTCAAAAAGACTGAAGGCATCGGCCACCGCCCCGGCGAAACCGGCCAGAATCTTACCGTCTTTGAGGGTACGCACCTTCTGGGCTGTTGCCTTCATCACCGTGTCGCCCAGGGTGACCTGCCCGTCTCCCCCCAGGGCAATCCGCCCTTCTCTTTTTACAGCCAGGACGGTAGTTGCACGCAGTTCGGGCTTCCTCATGGCCTCTCCTCCATTCTTGTACTGAAGAATAACCCGTGGGGGCGGTCCCGGAAGGGGCTCGGAGCAGTGCGGTAGCCCATCACGACCGGGGATGGGCCTGTCGGTAGACCTTCTTCAGCCGTTCTTTCGACGTGTGGGTGTAGATCTGGGTGGTGGACAGGGACACATGACCCAGTAGCTCTTTCACCGCAATCAGGTCCGCCCCTGCATCCAGGAGGTGCGTGGCAAAGGAGTGACGGAGCGAATGCACGCTGAGGCCTTCGTCCGCTGCTGCCCGAGTGATCAAGTCCTGAACCGATCGTTGAATCGAGCGGCGCGACAGCCTTTCACCACGGTTGTTCACGAGAAGCGGCACTGAATCCTCGGCCCCCTCTCGTCGGGAAAGGGCTTCTTGCCGCCTCGGTTCGTAGCGTTTCAGAGCCTCAACGGAGCGTTTCGTGACCGGGACGATCCGCTCCTTCCTTCCCTTTCCCCTCACTTTCACCTGGGCTTGATGGAAATCGACGCTTCTTTCATCCAACCCTTGAAGCTCGGAGAGCCTGAGGCCACTTCCGTATAGGAGCTCCAATATGACCAGGGTACGGGTCCCGGAAAGGGTGTTTTCGGACGCTCTGCCTTCTGCGATGTGAAAGAGAGCCTCGGTCTCTGATCGGGAGAGATGCCCCGGCAATCGCCTCTCGGCCTTGGGTGCTCTGACCGCCCTGGCCGGGTTGGAGGGGAGTCGGTCGTCCAGATGAAGAAATCGAAAGAAGCCCCGGATAGCCGAGAGCTTTCGACCGATGGTGCGGCGGGCGAGCCCCTTCCGTAGACACCAGCCCAGGAAGCTCCGCAACGTCAGGCGGTCCACGCCCTCCCAGGTCCAGTCCGGCGTTCCCAGATAGTCGGTCAGGAAGTCGGAGAGGTCCCTCAGATCCCTCTGATAGGCTGCCACGGTGTGGTCCGAAAGCTGCCTCTCATGGGAAAGGACCTTGAGGTAGGCTTCAACCGAGTCTTGGGAGTTCACTGGACCGTTTCTTTCCTCCGGAGCCATGCCAGAAAGTCCTTTTGGGCTCTTTCCGCCAGAGCCTCTCGCTTCTTCCTTTTGTCCCTGACCTTTTGCGGCAGCGGATCCACCAGGCCCCAATTCGAGTTCATGGGTTGGAAATGCCTTGGATCCGCCTCACTCAAGTAGCGATAGAGTCCCCCCAGCATGGTGGAGGGTGGCGGCAATATCGGATCATCCCCCGACAAAACTCGATCCAGATTCAGGGCGGACAACAATCCGCTGGCGGCCGACTCCGTGTATCCCTCCACGCCGGTGAGCTGACCGGCAAAGAGAAGGTCAGGACGGTCCGGAAGTGCGCCCCAAGCAGTCAGGCGACTGGGAAAGTTCAGATAGCTGTTTCGATGTATGGAGCCCCACCGCAGGAACTCCGCCTCCTCCAACCCCGGGATCATCCTGAACACCCGACCCTGCTCCCCGATCTTCAGCTGAGTCTGAAACCCCACCAGGTTCCACATCTGGCCCTGTCGGTCCTCCCTCCGAAGCTGAACAACTGCATGAGGTCTGCTGCCTGTTCTGGGATCTTCCAGGCCAATGGGCTTCATGGGGCCGAATCGAAGTGTGTCATCGCCCCGGGTCGCCATGACTTCCACTGGAAGACACCCCTCGAAGTAGGGCACCTCGTCGAAGTCGTGAGCCCTGTGTAGGTCCGCTCCCCGGAGGGCCTCGAGGAAGGCCTGGTACTCTTCCAAGCTCATTGGGCAGTTCAGATAGTCCGAGTCTTCAGCGAACCGTCCGGCCTCGAAGACAATCTCGTGGTCAATCGAATCCCCATGTACGATGGGCGCGATGGCATCGAAGAAAGAGAGCCCCTCATCCCCCAGTTCCGCGCGGATGGCTTCATGGAGAGCCGCGGAAGTCAAGGGTCCGGTGCAAATGATCCCGGGCCCGTCTGGGAGGGCCGTAATCTCTGCCCGGATTACCTCGATTCCGGGATGCTCCTCCACTGCTTCGGTCATGGCCTCCGCGAAGAGCCTCCTGTCGACAGCCAGGGCCGAACCCGCAGGGACTTGAACCCGGTCGGCGACGCTGAGAAGGAGAGAACCGAGGGCTCTCATCTCCCTCTTCAACTGGCCGTGAGCGTTGGAAGGATCCTTGCTCTTGAAGGAGTTCGTGCAGACCAACTCGCCCAGCCGATCCGTCTGGTGGGCTGGCGTCGGGCAGGCGGGCCTCATCTCGTAGACCCTCACTTTATGACCTCTTTCGGCCAGAGAGAAGGCGGCTTCACATCCCGCCAGCCCTCCCCCTACCACATGGATGGTTTCAGCCACGGCCCACGTTTGGATGGAGGGAATTCACTTCGCTTTCTTGCCCCGAGAGGGCTTTCCCTTGGTCTCTCCCCTGCCCCCACGTGAACCACGACCGGACCTCCCTTTTCGTTTCCTCTCCTTCGCTTTGGCCAGGAGCTCCAGGGCTTCGTCCAGAAGCAGCTCTTCCGGTTTGATGCTTTTGGGAATGCTGGCGTTCAGGGTGCCGTCGGTGACGTAGGGGCCGTATCGGCCGCTCAACACCGTCAGATCGCTTCCACTGTCGGGGTGCGGCCCCAGATCCTTGATCACTTCTCGACCGGCCTTCGTCTCCAGGAGTTCTAAAGCCTGAGGCAGCTCAATCTCGAAAAGGAGCGCTGGGGACTTGAGGTTACGGTACGTCCCACCTCGGTGCACGTAGGGTCCGTATCGGCCGATTCCCACGGTCACGTCTTTTCCGGATTTCGGGTCTTTTCCCAAAGACCGGGGCAGAGAGAGAAGGAGAAGGCCATAGTTCAAGCTCATGTCGTCAAGGGTCATCCCCTGGGGAATGCTCACCCTCTTCGGCTTTTCTTTTCCGTTTCCGTTCCCCAGCTGGACATAAGGGCCGTAGGGCCCCACCCGGGCCAGGACAGGGAGACCAGATTCCGGATCGACACCTAGGGTCCGCTCCTGGACTTCGGGGGCATCCAGGGGACGCGTGCTCTGACACTCAGGGTACCCGGAACAACCCAGGAACCGACCGAATTTGTTCCACCTCACCTGCATGGGACGGCCACAGACTTCGCAGGTCTCCCCTTCGGCCGCAAGAAGCTCTTTGATAATGTCTTCCGAGTGGGTCTTTCCCGCCTCCAGTTGGGCCCGGAAGGATCCGTAGAATCCTTCCAGAAGAGCCCTCCAAAGCACCTCCCCTTCCTCTATCCGGTCCAATTCCCCTTCCATTCGACTGGTGAACTCTACGTCGAAAATGTCCGGAAATACCCGCACCAGGAGTTTCGCAACGGTATCCCCGAGGGGGGTGGGAAAGAAACGCCCCTTTTCCACCTCCACGTAGCCACGGTCCTGAATGGTGGAGATGATCTGGGCATAGGTGGACGGTCGTCCGATTCCCAGCTTCTCCAGCTCCCGGACCAGGCTCGCCTCGCTGAAGCGTGGGGGTGGTTGAGTGAAATGCTGATTCGGCTGAAGCTCCCGAAGACGGCTGAGGTCGCCTTTCTTCAGGAGGGGGAGGGGTTCGAGATCGTCCAGGCGCTTGTGGTCACCTCTCTCCGTCGTATCCAGATAGAGGCGGGTGAACCCGGGAAACTTCACTACCGATCCCGTCGCTCTGAAGAGATACCGTTTTTTGCTTTGTCCCCCAAGGTCGAAGTCCACCGTCGTGGTATCGTAGACGGCCTGGGCCATCTGGCTCGCAACAAACCGGAGCCAGATCAGTTCGTAGAGCTGGGACTCGTCGGGACCCAAGAACTCCCGGGCTTCAGCAGGGTGGAGGCCGGCATTGGTGGGACGAATTGCCTCGTGGGCCTCCTGAGCACCTTTCTGTTGTTTCCCATGGAAGAGGCGGGGGGTTGGAGCCAGATACTCCTTTCCCATCTCGGATTCGATCCATTTCCTGGCCTGTTCCACCGCTGATGCCGCAACCCGGGTGGAATCGGTCCGCATGTAGGTAATGAGGCCTACGGCCCCACGGCTCCCGAGTTCCACACCCTCGTACAGGCTCTGGGCGGTTCGCATGGTTCGCCTGGCCCCGAACCGAAGCCGTTTGGCGGCCTCCTGCTGGAGGGTGGAGGTCGTGAACGGAGGAAAGGGGTTTTTCCGACGTTCCCGCCTCTTCACTTCCGAAACCTGGAAGGGCTTCCCTCCCAGGTCACGCAACACCGCTTTGGCGTCAGATTCAGTGGATAGTAAGAAGGCTTTGCCATCGATCTGGTGCAGCTTTGCCTGGAAGGCCTGTTCGTCCTTCTCCAACAGCGCCACGATGGACCAGTACTCCTCCGCCTCGAAGACGGAGATTTCGTCTTCTCTCTCACAAATCAGGCGCAATGCTACGGTCTGAACCCGACCGGCCGACAAACCTGGGCGAATGGGCTTCCAAAGGAACGGGCTGACCTGATAGCCT
Source organism: Gemmatimonadota bacterium (assembly GCA_050049805.1). Taxonomy (GTDB): domain Bacteria; phylum Gemmatimonadota; class Gemmatimonadetes; order Longimicrobiales; family Gaopeijiaceae; genus JABDNZ01. Next base: position 15,750 of record JASFVN010000014.1, on the reverse strand, counting down.
ACCAGGCGATCCAGGATCCTCCGAGCCTGCTGGGCCTCCACCTTCTCCATATCAAGGCTCCCGGCGCTGTCGAGAGCATGGAGTACCGCTTCTTTTGTGATCTCATGGAAGGTGACGCGGCGGAAACGTTCAGGACTCTTCTTGTAGCCCAACTGATCTGCTACGTGAAAGGCGATGGCCTCCCCTTCCCGGTCCGGATCGGTGGCCAGGATCACCGCCTCCGCCGTCTTGGCTTTCCGCTTCAGCTCCTGGAGGATCTTCCCTTTCCCTCGAATGGTCACGTACTTCGGCTCAAACCCATCTTCAACATCCACCCCCAGCTCCTTGGCGGGGAGATCCCGGACATGACCCACCGAGGCCGCTACCTCATAATCCTTTCCAAGGTAACGACCGATGGTCCGGGCCTTAGCCGGAGACTCCACGATCACGAGGTTTTTTCCCTTCGAACCCTTTGCCATTCCCATCACTCGTGTGGAGGTTTGGAGCGGAGGGGGTTTGGCCCTCTGCTCTTCATAAATTCCTCGATCTGCACAGCCAAGTCTTCGGGATCCGCACCCATACTATCAATAGCCACATGGGCCATTTTGTAAAACGGTTCTCGCTCACCCATCAGCTCGCGGACTCTCCCGAGAGGGTCGGGCACATCCAGGAGAGGCCGTGTCGGGCCTTCCTCCGCCGCCCTTTTCAGCGCCTCCTCCGGCGTCACTTTCAGCCAGACCGAAAAGGTGTCCGGTGGCAACCCTTCCATCCGCCCTGGCATCGCTGGCCACCCTCCTCCGGACGCAAGAACCGTCATGGAGCCAGAAAGAAGACTGCTTCCAACATCCTCCTCCACTTCCCGGAAGAAACCCTCCCCGAGTTCGCGGAAGATGACTGGGATGGAAAGGCCTGTGCGCCTCTCGATCTCTTCATCGAAATCAGCGAAGGCCCAGCCGAGGCGCCAGGCCAAAGACCTGCCGACCCGTGTCTTCCCGCTGCCCATGAAGCCAACCAACAGGACCCTACGGAACAGGCCGACGGAATCCCTTTTTTTCACCGCGCTCTGAAACCGCGTTGTTCCAGGTACTTGAGGTAGGAATCGAAGTTCCTCTGGATCTCCGTCATGGAATCGCCGCCGAATTTTTCGAGGAAAGCATCGGCGAGGACCAGGGCGACCATGGCCTCTCCAATCACCGCTGCGGCCGGCACCGCACACACATCGCTTCGCTCCACCGCCGCCTTCGCCACACTTCCATCCCGAAGATCCACGCTCGCCAGAGGATTCCGAAGGGTGCTGATGGGCTTCATGGCCCCCCGGACTCGAAGGGGCTCACCGGTAGTCACGCCGCCCTCCAACCCGCCGGCCCGGTTCGAGGCTCTCCCGACTCCCCCGGTCCGAGGCCGATCGGGAGCGGGAATGATGGCGTCGTGGACCTTGGATCCCGGATTGAGGGCGCTGGAGAAAGCCGGCCCTATCTCCACTCCTTTCACTGCGTGGATCGAGAGGACCGCCTGGCCCAACCGACCGTCCAGCTTTCGGTCCCAGGAAACGTGGCTTCCAAGGCCCACAGGCACGCCGCGGGCCACCACTTCGAACACTCCACCCAGGGTATCTCCCTCTTCTTTGGCTTCGTCGATGGCCTTCATCATGGCATCGCCCGCCTGGGAATCCAACGTTCGAACAGGACTCCGGTCGGCAGCCGCGTTGAGTTCCTCGGGAAGGGTTTCCGGAACCTCTCCCTGGATGTGGCCGATGGAGAGGACGTGGCTCTCTACCCGAATTCCGACCTCCGCCAAAATGCGTTTCGCTACCGCGCCTGACGCCACCCGGGCCGCCGTCTCTCGGGCGCTTGCTCGTTCCAGGATGTCCCGTGTGTCCCTCCGGTCGTATTTGAAGATCCCCACCAGGTCGGCATGACCGGGCCGGGGCAAATACATGGGCCGGAAAGCTTTCGGATTCTCATCCGGATCGGGGCGCTCATGGCCCATGGCCTTCTGCCAGTTCTCCCAATCCCGGTTCCAAATGAGCATCGCCAGGGGAGATCCCATTGTCTCCCCCAAACGGATCCCCGAGATCACCTCGGCCCGGTCCGATTCGATCTGCATTCTCCGGCCTCTCCCGTAGCCCTGTTGCCGACGGCGAAGCTCGGGATCCACATCCCTGTCGACTTGTAGATTCAGGCCAGCCGGGACCCCCTCGAGGAGAGCCACCAACCCCCGGCCATGAGATTCACCGGCGGTCTTGAAAGACAGGCTGTTCAGGCTCATTGCCACATCCACTCAAAGAATAGGGAACCCAGCGGGCCAGGCTTGCACCAAGGGAGCGATTCCCAGGCCCAGGGCCCTACTAGCATAGAGAAAGTGCAGACGCCGTCAAAGGGTACGTAATAACGCCCCCGGCAGAGAGCTGCCGGGGGCGTCGGTCTCGGGAGGAGGGTGGAGCCCCCTGCCTCATTTCCTCACCGATTGGGATGATATTTGAGAATCTCGCTCTTTCGGACCGGCACCACGACCACGCCACCCGCCGAAGTGATTCCAAAGAGCTTCATCACGATGCAGGCTTCATCAGTGATTCCATCCGGAGGGATGGGGCTGGTGAACTGGCCACCATTGTACAGCTGAATGGCGTTCCCTATGGAGTTTCCGACCTTGTCGGCCACCGGCACCGTGGGACACGAGAGACCCGCGTTGTCCTCTGGAAACGGTAGGATAGCCCGGAGGGGCCCGGTGATGACGTCCCTAAGGGTGACCTGCCCGATTCGTCGGAAACGGAACGTATCGATGATGTCCACCGTGCCGTCTCCGGTCCCGACGAAGGCCAGGTGTGTGTCGGGCCGATACTCGCCCCCGTCCTGTTCCGGATTTTCCCCCGTGATCTGGTTCGCGTGGAGGGGATGGAAGGCCGCTCCGGTACCTGCCCCCGCTCCCGGGAGCTCCACTATACCGCTGAGCTGGAGCTCGGTGTCGAAGAAGTAGGCGGTCTCTCCCCTTGCGACACCAAGGGTACCATCGTAGTTGAGTCCGATGCCGTTCACTCGGTCGGCGGGGTTGATGATGTTATCCCAGTACCTGAGGGTAGAGGAAAGGTCGGTGGTGTCCCGCTGGCTGGCCCGGTACAGAATCACCCCATCATACTTGTCGTTACCGCCCTCGCCGATGAGGACCCACCCACCGTCCCCGGAGGCCGCCACAAACGTGGTGTCGGCAAATCCGAAGTTGGGGATGTTCCAGCGGGCTCCCGGATCCATGTAGACATCCGAGCCTTTCGCCGCCAACCTGTTCCGCGCCGCCCCTACCGGATTAGTCTCTGAGATGTTTGCAGTGGCCGAAATCAGGGAATCGGGGAACCCCGGAACATGATCGAAGAGGGTCAACCCGGCGTAGAAGATCCCGGGTAGGACTTCTTCAGATCCCAGGCCGATGGAATCCAAGTGGGCGAAGGCCCAGAAGTCCTCCGAGCGCTCGTTGAGGCCGTGCTCCACGAAGACCTTGGTCTCCGGTCGCTCCGCGCCTTCGGGGAAATATGCCTTCCTGGCAGTCCCGATATCCCCGATATCATTGGTGCGAGTGGAGTAGATGTAGTTCCCCAGAGAATCCAGCGCCACGAACTGCGGCCTGTCAGAGAAGGAGGGAGACTCCGGTTGGGGAAAGGGATACAGGATGAACTGCAGACCGCTGTCCCCGTCCTTGAGCTCCAGGTCGAAGATCACGGCGTCCGGCGCGAAGAACCGCTGCTGGTCAACCTCAGCTTCCATCTCCAGGTCCACGATGGAGAAGTTTGCGCCCCCGGAGTTCGCCACGATCATCCGGTCACCGCTCCCGTCTATGGCCAGGCCCCATGGCAGCGAACCAACCCCGATGGCATCCCGGAAGGTGCCAGTCTCCAGATCGAAGACTTCCACCTGGCCCTGCTCCAGGTTCGAGAGGAAGAGCTTCCTTCGAAGCGTGTCCACAGCTGCATCCATGATGATACCACCTCCGGGCAGATCCACGGTCTGACCGGAAGCAATCACCCTATCGAGAGGGATTCCCGCCCGGCCTTCCGCGCCAATCTGTCCCCCTGCCAAGGTCGTACAGGGGTAAGAAACCGGATCCGCATCATCCACTGCCGCGGCGCAGTTCCCGTCAGCATCGATAGCCCAACCGGTGATCTCGAAAGTCAGGGTATCCGGAAGGCCGAGCTCGTCCACGTTGAACGGCATGAATCCGAACTCGACGGACACGTTCCCAGTCCTGGCTGGGTTGAACGCTTGTTCCCCTGACTGAACGACCTCCACACCTCTCCTGGCAGAGATGGACTTCACCGTATATCCGACCCTGGCAATCCCGCTTCCTTGCGTATTGTCGGCTCCTGTCACGACCACCTTCAGCTGGTCGTCCAGTTCGAGGCGAGGCGTAGAGAGAGTGGCGACAGTAAGAGCAGGTGGGGTTTCATCGCCGATCTCGGAGTCCACGATTTCGAGAGTGATGGGACCGTCCTGACCCGAAACGGCAAGGCCGTTTCTCGCGGTAGCGGTCACTCGAATCTGGCCTTTCAGACCGGCCGGGATCACCACCGAGGTGTCTACCACCACTTCCTGAGGCGGCGGGTTGAACGGGAATTCGATTTCCTCATCGAAGACACCCTCGATGGTGATGACAAGATCCAGCACCCCTTCCGGATCTGCCGCCTCCACCTGGAGATTCAGCCCCAGCCCGGCTTGGACTTGTTGGTTTTCCTCGAGGGTGAGGAATTCCACCCTTGGTCCACCGATCGTGAGAGAGACCGAATCCGCAGAGATGTTCCCGTTGGAATCATAAGCGATGGCATAGAGTACGGAGGACTCCCGGGTGGTATCGGGAGTAGCTGCAAGGTACCTGCTGATGGTCGTGTCCATGGGCGCCCCCGTGAAACGGACCATCTTCGAGGAATAGCGCAGTACGGTGGTGTCTGTCCCCAGATCCACGTCCCCGCGGAAGGACACCCCGGCCAGGAGGATCGAATCCACCCCGGTGTCGTCCCAGGTATGGGCCACCATTAGGACGGAGTCCCCCACGGGACGAGCTGCCGGTTGCCGAGGGTTCTGAATCTCCACTTCTGGCGGCAGGGCGTCGGTCCCCGTTCCACCCACGGAAAATGCGTTTTGGCCGTCACAGGACCACAGAGCAGCCAGGGCGATCATTCCACCGGCAAGCGGAAGACGGCGCCTTCGGTTGCGAATGCCTTGAGACATCAGGTTCCTCCCTGGCCCTTTCCTAATTCTGCCCGCCCCGAACGATGGTCGGGGTAACGAGAATCATGAGGTCACGCTGGATCTCCTCTTCCCGTGTTACTCGGAAGAGGCGACCGATGATTGGGACATCCATGAGGAGGGGGATCCCAGCCCGGACTTCCGTGGTCTCTTTCACCGTCAGACCGCCGATCACCACCGTCTCGCCGTCCTCGACGATCACTCTGGACTCGGCATACTGCTGCTGAAAGATGAATCCGGCGTCGGATTCGGCCAGGACCGCCGCCGACCGCTCCGCCCGGAGCTGGAGAGTGATCTTTCCGCTCTCCGTCACGTGGGGCGTAGCATTCAGGATGATTCCCGTTTCCCGGGTCTCGACCTGAGCGGTGGGGAAGGTCCCTTGCTGGCCAGCGGCCCCGGCCTGGGCATCTACCACGCGGATGGGGGTCTCTTCACCGACCCCCAGACGGGCTTCCTGGTTGTCCATGACGGTCACAGTGGGCTCCGCCTCAACCGTGGTGAGGTTCATCGACTCCAGGGCTTCGATGAAGTTCACCAAAGTGTGGCGTCCGATCACCAGGCTGGTGAGAAGCTGCATGCTGGGGCTGGGAAGCGTGACTTTGGCGTTGCCCAACGCTGCCAATGAAGTACCTCCCAGAGAAACCACGTCCGTCCCTATATCGACCTGCTCTTCGGGCAACTCGATGATGCCGTCCCCGTCCGTATCGATGGCGCCCGGAGTCAGTGTGTTGAGTTGGTTACCCTCGGAGTCCTTCAAGTCGTAGGTGACACCGAATTCGTTGAGATCGGTACGGTTCACGAAGAGGATCTTTGCCGAAATGGTGACCTGTGGAGTCTCTCGATCAAGGTTGGCGATGAGGTCCTCCACCGATTCGAGAACCCGGTTCACGTCGGTGACGATCACGGTGTTGGTGGAGGGATTGACTGAAATCCGGCCCCGCTCCGGCGTAATGAAGGCCTGGACTGCCTCCTCGATTTCGGCGGCGGTGGAATAGTTGACCGTGTAGGTTCGCGTATAGACCGGCTCGTTGACCTCCCTGAGCTTCAGGGTCTCCAGATCCTCCACCCGGATGATACCGGAGTCGGTTTCCTGGGCCGCGTATCCGTGAGCCCTCAGTATCTCGTCGAGGGCGATGTCCCACGGCTGATCCCGGATCTCGGCAGAAATGACCGCGTCGACCCCCGTACCCGGGATGATGGACCGTCCCGAGAACTCAGCAAAACGGAAGAGAACTTCATCGATGCGGGCGTTGGAGAAATTCACGGAGATGCGCTCCGCTTCCTGTTGCTGCGGAGCGGCTCCGAACACCAGCGCCGGTTGCGCGTCCTCCTGATCCTGAGCCGAAGCTACGGGGGCGGTGCTCCACGGCGTGAAAGCCCCTCCGAAGTTCTCCATCACGACTCTCAACCCCTGCGCGTCCGGGAGAACCTCGTAATCCACTACCGCGTCGAGGTCAATGACGACCCGAACGATCTGATCCGAGTACTGGCTCGTACGGATGGATCGCACACCACCCCGGTCGATGTTCAGGAAATCTTCACCCGGAAGGGCATGTTTGGCGCCGAGCAGATCGACGATCAGCCGGCTCGGGCCTTCCATGGTGAAGTCCCGGAACTCGGCCTGCCCCTGAATGGAGATGATGACCTCAGTCCTGTCAGGGGCGGGTTGAACACTCAACCCGGTTACCGGGCCCCCGAATCCAAGGAGGACGCCAACCAAAAGGGAAAGAATCGAGGGCATCAGAGGCCTCCTTCACCAGGTCGCGGCAGCTCCAGGACACGCTGCTCGGTCAGGCCGAACTCTTCGACGAGCACAACCACTCGTGTCGGCTGAATTTCAAGGATTCGAACGTTTCCCAAACTCTCCCCCCTTCTCACCCCGTAGGACCGGCCTCCGGTCCCTCTCTCTCCTTGGCTCTGTGACTCTCCTGTCCGTATCCTGAACATGGCGATGGATCGGTCAGGATCCCCGGAGAAGAGAATGCCCGTCAACTCGATCTCCTCAAAGCGAGGCCCCTGGTCATCTCCAGCTACAAGCGGTAGGAATGGATTCCGGCGATCATATCGGGGATAAACAAAGGCTTCCCGTTCGAAGACCAGATCGACAGGGTCGACAACCTGGAGCGGTTGGGGCGGGGGTGATGAAAGAGTATCCTGGCCACTGAGGGTCGTGGCCGGCATCCCCAGCAGACTCAGGAAAATTGCTGCGGAAAGCAGGTAAGGCCGAATCATGGTTTCGTTCCCCCCTCCTGGCCTTCGATCTCCGTGCCCTCCAGGGGAGGCGCCTGATCTCCGGAGGGGAGGATGTAGGTCTGTACACGAAGGGAAGCGACAAGGGGAGCTTCAAAATCTTCACCAAGGAGGTCCAGATCGCCTTCGAACACCGAAAGGTCCAGGTCCGTTGGCGTGATGATCCTGGGCAAAGAAGCGATGGTTCCCAGGAATCTTCCGATGTCGTGGTAATCCCCGATGAGCTCGAGTCCGTAGCTTTCCTTGGTGTAGAAAGCACCGACTTCCTCCGGCTCGGGGGTGAGGCCCGAGAGTCTGACTCCCTGCCGACGACTTTCCACCGTGATGTCGTTCAGAAGGGAAACGAACTCCTCCCGCTCCGGGATGAGGCGTTCGAGCTGATCCACATGTCGCTCGTACAGTGCCAGTCGCTCCTGGAGGTCCCCGCCTCCCCTTGCGGAGACGATCTGCGCCCTTTCGTTGTTGAACTCCAATCGGTCCAAGTCGCCCTGGAGTTCGGCAATCTCCACCTGTCTGGGGCTATACCACATCGACCAGAAAAAATATCCCAGGGCGACTGCCAGAATACTGATCAGGAGAGCATTCCGCTGTTTCGGATCGCTAGGAATCAAAGCCATGGTTCAATCCGGTCAGCCTATTGGCCCGAAGACGGGACGTCTAGAAGAGGTACTGTCTCAAGGAACTCCACGGGCGGTCTGTCAAAGAGTATTTCCAACACGAACTCGTATACCGCCCTCCTCAGGCCGCCCTCGCCCAGCTCCTCTACGATCTGGTCGGTGGAGTTGAGCCGCACGTCCCGAAGAAACTGGGATCCCTCGAGGTTCTCCATGAACTGGGTGAGGGCAAAGGTGTTTCCCGCCCTCCCGGTAAGCCGGAACTGAACCTCGTCCCCAAGGGATACCTGAAGAAGTTCCGTGAGCCAGGTGTATTCGGGAAGAGCCCGGGCTACCTCATCCATGATGTGGGCCCAGACGTAACGGTCCTCATCGATCTCCTGGATGATCTGAACCCGTTGAGCGATGGAATCCTGCCGTGCCAACAGGGACTCATTCTGCTGGATCAGATCGGCGTAACGAGCCGAGTCAGCCAGGGCTTGGTCGATTTGAACCTGGAGCTCGCTGGCTCGGCTGCCCGTAGTCGTGTAGAGCCAGCCGCATAGCGCGACTGTCGCTATGACTACCAGCGAAGAACCCAGGACCCATCGATCACGGCCGAGCCCGCCAAAGGAAGGAACTGAGATTGAGAACCTGGGGCCACGCGCGCCCCGTCTCTTTCCGCCGGGTTGTAGATTGACCTCGATCAAGTTTCGATCACCTCTGGCCTAAGCCCTGAGGGCCAGGCCCAGGGGGAGGAGGAGCATCGGAGCAGCTTCCTCCAAACTGACGTTCACCGCTGCGTCCGGCCTCACCGGCGTCCTCTCGAAGGGGTTCACCTGGTGGGTTTCTACATTCATTCGTTCGGCGAGGGCGGTCGTCATACCGGGAATTCGGGAACCACCGCCGCTGAGGTAAACGGTTCCCAGGCCCTCCCCCGACTGCCTCGTCATGAGGAAGGCTGACGCCCTCTCGATTCCCACGGCCACGTCGTCGGCAGCCTGACCGACGAAATGTGCCAGGTCCTCCAACTCTTCCCGAGCCTGAAGGATCTCCTCCGCCTGCTCGGCGGTCAGACCCCTTTCCCTCTGGAGGTCCTCCCTGATGCGCCTGGAGCCAAAGGGGATGTCCCTGGTCAGGATCGGAACGCCTTCTTCCAAGATGTTCACGTTGGTGACCTCATGCCCCACGTTCACCAGAGCGACGATTCCCTCCATCGCTTCGGGGTAGTTCCGTTCAAAGGCGTTGTGTAGGGCGAAGGCATCTACGTCAATGACGGAAGCGTTGAGGCCGGCGTCCGCCAGGAGGGCGAGCTTGTTGTCCACCAGCTCCTTCTTGGCGGCGACCAGGATGACCTCCATCTGGAGGCCCTCATCCAGGGGATTCAGGATCTGGAAATCCAGCTCCACGCTCTTGATGTCGAAGGGGACATGCTGTTCGGCCTCCCAGCGGATGACCTCTCGCGCGTCCGACTCCTTCATCCGGTCCATTTCTATCTTCTTGATGATCACATCGTGGCCGCCCACAGACGTGATCACATCTCGAACCTTGCTCCCGACCCTCTCGAAGAGACTCCTGACGGTGTCGGCCACCAGGCCGGGGTCCATCACCTCTCCCTCCACAATGGCATCAGGGAGCAGGGGCTCGATGGCGACCCGAGATACTTCCGGCTGGTCACCGGAGTGGTCCACCTCCACCATCTTCACGAACCCACTGCCGATGTCGAGCCCCACCGAGGTTTTCTTACCGAAAAGGCCCATTTTCAGATTACCCAAGGAGGAGGGGAACAGGATACCCCCAAAATATTGGCTCCAGAGTACCACTCAAAAGCAAGGCTTGTCAAGGATCCCCACACCTCGTAAAAAGCACAAAAAATTAGTAAACATTTGATCCTCAAAGAACCTGAAAATCATCCGTTTACAGTCAAAACCCAATACTCGGGCCGTTTTATTTTCAGATTTTTCAAACTGGGGTTTTTCCGCCATTGAACTCCTCGCTCCGAGCACACGATTCTATCCGGGCCCCACCAGAAATTCAAAAAAACGATGTCGTTTCGGCCGGCTTTTTCGTTCCGGGGGCACCCAGGAACCGTTGCCTGAGACCGGTTCAGGCCATCGGACTCCTGGCGGTTTGGACGGCGTTGAATGCGATTTGGCTTATCCTCTGTCGAGAGGCTGGAATAGTCCTGCGGACACTGGGCCTCGGAGGGCTGTGATACGAGATCCGTGCCATCCGAATGTGGATTCGCGGGGCCGGGATTCGGGCAAAATCGGAGCCGATGGGGAACCATGTTGCCGGGTGAAGGCAAAAAATGCCGCACGATGGAAGGAGTCACGGGCCCCTTCCGGCTAGCTCAACCAGGATCGGACGCATCGATACCGAGAGCCAATCCACGGCTCTCAAAACCGGACAAAACGACACTCGAAAGGAAGCTTCATCCATTTGGAAAAATCTGTTTCCAGCCCTTAGCATTCCTTCAAATCTCGCCTTTTGGTGGAGTCTTACGTCGCCCCCGACCAGGGCCAAGCCCTGGAAGGTTGCATCGCCCCCGAGGCTGAAATTCCCCCCGACTACAATGAGCCCACAGATTCGGCCGCTGGTGGCGACGAAGTCTCCGGGAGTCCCATATAGGGTGGGACTGCCGGAGCCAGGGCACCCAGAGCCATCTTCCAGAGCGAACGCCATTTCCGCTTTACTCTGGCCTCGCAGGAACGAAAGGAGGGTCGGGCCCGACAGTAGGCCGAGGCTCGGGACGTGAGAAGCGCCGTCGAAAGCCGTTTCCCCTCTCGGGTCTTTCGGGGTTTTCTCCGGAAACAGAGCTAATCCCGCCTCGGCAAGGAGCGTGTCCTGAACGGGGCGATGGGGATCGCAAGCCGACGGGGGCCAGCCCGCCGGTAGGGCAGCAGCCTCCGGGCCCAGGGGGAACCTTACCGAAGGCTCCTCGGCCGCCGAAGTGCCCTGGACATGCGAAAGGAAGGCCCGAACCCGGGCGCCGGGAGCCGGAGTCCATCCGATCCATGCGGCCCTCTGCTCCCCCTCCCACCCTCGACTTCCACCGATCCCCTCCAGGAGAAAGTACTCCTGATCCAGCCAACGCCGAGTCCCCCTGAAAAGGAGCCCATCCTCTGTCTCGCCATCTACCAGCAGTCTCTCCGTCCACGGGACTCGGCCTCCCAAGGAATCCGGCGAAGCCCCCCATGCCAGGCGCAAACCGATCTCGGCGGCTGCCGAGGCTCGGGAATAGTGCCGGTACGCCCAGACGGCCTGGAGTTCTCGGCGAGAGAGGAGAAGGGCGCTGTGGCCGAAGGCCGAAAGAGCCAGGAGGAAAAGAAGGAGGAGGGGAAGGGCCAAACCACTCGATCGGGAGTTGCTCAATGTCCACCCCTCCAGGTCCGGGGGTTCGGGTCCAAGGAGACGCCGTGATCTTCCCCTGCCCCAGTCAGAGTCACCTTCCAGTGAATCCCTCTTCCCTCCGTAGATGGAGGGACAAAGCTTCCCTCTTCCAGATTCTCGGGAGTGATGGGCTGCCGACCTCCAACTCCTCTACTGTAACGCAGGGCTCCGTTGGCCAGGTGGTAACTGCCGCGCTCGAAAAGACGACCAACGACATCTCCCGGCCTCCCCCCGGAGAGGGTCCACTCCTCCTCTTCCCAACCCAGCATCCCCCGGCACTCGGAGGAGAGGTGGACCCGATCCACCAAGTCCAGGGGTGCCCAGGATCCATCCGGCCCAAGTAGAAGGACGGAGTCTTTTTCGGGAGCAGGAGATCGATGGCCTCGGAAGCACACCCTGACCCGAGACCCCACCCAGCTATCACCCTCGATGAGGGCGAAACCTCGAAAAGCCCGCAGCGGCAAGGAATCCCCCGGACCCACGACCCAATCCACGCCCCGCCGACCAGCTCTGGTCTCCTGCCCCAGGAGCCAGGCCATAGTTCGGATGGTCTCGAGACCTGAAGCCCGGTGGGAAATTGCACTTACTACCTCTCGATGCTTTGCCATGAATCCCCATCCGATGGACACCAACAGGGCAAGAAGAGTGAGCGCGACAATGACTTCCAGGAGGAGAGCACCCATCCGGCCAGACCGGTCTACCAAGGAAGACCTCCTCCCGGCGGATCGGGAAAATCAGGCAGGATACCTACGGCCGGTTCCACGGCAAAATGCTTCACCACGGTATCCTCCAGCGCTGGTGACCAGACCGAAAATCTCAGTCCTGGGACCGGGGAGGACTCCTTCCACCAAAAGACGTCCCCCCAGGGAAGGTGCAGAAAACCATCCTCAACCGTTCCCGAGGAGAAGAGGGAATCGGCGATCCAACCAGCCTCCAGCACACCCCGGAGCGTCACCTCGGCACGATGGAAGCTCCTTTGGGAGAGGAGGACCATCCCAAAGGTCGCGATTATGCCTACCTGGAGAATGAGAAGGCACAGGACCACCTCCACCAGGGAAAATCCCTTGTTCACCTGCGAACCGCCCGTCCCAGGGAGGAGACGACAAGCAGGGCCTCTGTCTTGCCTCGCCGCAGGGTTACGGTCTGGCTGGCGACACGACCAAGCCCCAGGGGCCCGTAGGCCAAACTCGTTTCTACCCGACCCCTGGAAAGCTCCAGCGTCACGCCGTGGATCTTGCCCAGCTCCGCCCGGGCTACCGTGTCACCCCAAGCAACGACGGAGGCTCGGGCTGGTTGAGTCGAGAGGGTGAGCTCAGCCCCTCCACGGGTCACGGCTTCTGCCCGGGTCCGGTGTAGCAGCGCCAGGAGCTCCTCCCGGGCGCCCAAGACGGCCATACGGTCACGCTGCCGGCGAGCAGCCGGTAACAAAACGGACCAGGCCACGCCGACGAAGGAGAGGACCAGGCAAAGCTCGAGGAGGGTGAACCCTACTCGGTGTCTGGAAGGTGGATTCGAAAGAGCCATGGGTCGAGGATGACCCATGGCTCGGGGCATTTGAATGCCTCAGCGGGACTACTTCTACTCCAGGCCGTAGTCCTGGATCTTGTACCTCAAGGCTCTGGGGCTCAGCTCGAGAAGCTCTGCTGCCTGGGTTTTATTCCCTCCGGTTCGCTCCAGAGCCCGACGGATCAGCACTCGCTCCAGTTCCGCCGAGTGCCTTTTGACCGAAAGGTCGTCGTCGGACAAGTCGATGGGGGCTCGGTCCGGAGACGGGTGGAGAATGTCCTCTGGCAGGTCCGCCGACTGGATCTCCGATCCATCGGCCAGAACCACGACACGCTCCAGGAGGTTCTCAAGCTCCCGAATGTTTCCGGGCCATCGATAGCTGAGAAGGCCTTCCATGGCCTCGGGAGAGATGCTGGTGACTTTCACCCCCAACCGTTCCCGGTGTCTCGTGAGAAAGTGGTGTACGAGGTCCGGAATTTCTTCTCGTCGACGGCACAGAGCCGGCAGATGGATGGGTACCACCGCCAGCCGATAATAGAGGTCTTCCCTGAAATCGCCCTGTTGGACCATCCCCTCCAGGTCTCGGTTCGTGGCAGCAATAACCCGCACGTCCACTTCCAGGGAGTCATTTCCACCCAAACGCCGGATCTCTCCATCCTGGAGAGCCCGGAGGAGCTTGACTTGCAGGCTCGCCGGGAGCTCTCCTACCTCGTCCAGGAAGAGAGTTCCTCCGCTGGCCGCCTCGAAAAGGCCACTTCGGTCCCGGTCGGCCCCCGTGAAAGCCCCTTTCACATAGCCGAAGAACTCCGACTCCAGGAGCGTTTCGGGGATAGCACCACAGTTCACGGGGACGAACGGACCGTTGCTCCGGTCGCTTTCCCGGTGGATCAGCCGTGCCACCAGCTCCTTCCCGGTCCCGCTGGCTCCCGAGATCAACACGGGAGAGGGATGACCCGCCACTTTCTGGGCCACCTCCAGGGCGTTGATCATAGCGGGGGACCGGGCCACGATCTCACCGAACTTTCGATCGGCCCGAACCTGCGAGCGCAGTCTCCCAACCTCCTCCCGAAGCTGCTCCCGTTCCTCCGCTTTCCGCACGGTGAGGAGCACCTCATCGGCCCCGAAGGGCTTCGGAATATAATCGTAGGCCCCTGCCTTCATGGCATCGACGGCCAACTCGAGACTGCCGTAAGCGGTCATTACGAGGACCAGAGCTTTTCCACCGGACTCCTTGTACTCCCGGAGAAAGGCCAACCCGTCTTTCTTGGGCATCCGCACGTCGCAGAGAATCAGTTGGGGATTCTCGGCCAGTGCCAGGGCCAAGCCCTCCTCCCCGTCCTCGGCTACCCGGACTTCATAGCCAGCGTCGGAAAGAATCAGAGTCAGGGATTTTCGAAGTCCCCTGTCATCGTCCACCACCAAGATCTTCACGAACGGTCTCCTTCAATTGACACGGATCTCAATCCGTCGGGTGCATCGGAGTCCTCATGGATGACCCCCGGAAGTCGGAGGGTAAAGATGGCACCTCCGCTCTTACCATTTCCAGCCAGGATCTCGCCCCCCACCCCCTCCACGAGCTGGGCTGAGAGAGCCAGCCCGAGGCCGGTTCCCTTTCCAGGCTCCTTCGTGGTGAAGAAGGGATCGAAGATTTCCTCCAGTATCTCCGGATCGAGGCCTGGCCCGTTATCCTCCACGGTGATGACGACCACTCGTTCAGCCGCCGACAGTGGGACCGCGGCTCGGGGATTCTCCACAGCCGCAATCCTGCGCCGGTGGGCATAGTTCACGCCAGGGGGATCATTTCGCCGTCGCCTCGGGAACACAGACCCGGGACCAGGCTCGTCCCGCATGGTCACCAGGATTACTCGTTCGTCGAGATCCTCGATGGCCTCCAGGGCGTTGAGAAGAAGATTGACCAGGACCTGCTCCAGCCTCTGAGGGTCGATGAGAACCGACGGAACATCCCCTTTGCACTCCCAGCGGCAGTCCACAGCCTCCAAACGGCCCTGGGCCTCCAAGAGCTCCTTGACTCTCTCCACCACAGGCCACGGCGCCTCGGGAGTCGAGTCCGTGTCCTTCGAGCGGGCAAAGTCCAGGAGACTCCGGATGATTCGATCGATGCGAATGGCCTCTTCCCGAACCGAATCCAGGAGCTCCGCTTGGCTTCCGCCGGGATCGGCTCGGGACCTCGCCACGTCCACGTAGGCCAGGAGGGCCCCGAGGGGATTTCCCAACTCGTGAGCAATCCCGGAGGCCAAGGTGCCTGTAGACGCGAGGCGTGCGGCTCTGACAACCTGGGCTCGAGCCTCCACCAGCGCTTTGTTGGTCTCGTCCAGGGAAGCCACGTTCTCCGAGAGGGATCGCTGGTCCTGGATGAGCCTTTCGGCCATGGCGTTCACACTGTCGGCCACCGCCTGAAGCTCCTGGGAACCGGCCGGCCTCACGCGGTGCTCGTAAGCCCCAGAAGCCATGGTCCGTACGTCTTCCACCAGGCGATCCAGAGGTGTGAATAGACTGAACCCCAGTGCCAGCCTGCCAATGACGAAGATCACCACCAGCTCTGCCAGGAGGAGAACCAGGAGATAGACGGTGACTTCCCGGGGCGAATCCAGACTCGGAAGGAAGAGCGCCAGGCTCGCGGTGGCGAGGAAGATCCCCCCTGCGAAAAGGAGTCCGAAGGCGAAGAGGAGCTGCCGTCGAAGAGGGGTCTTGGGTGTCATGGGCCGAAGCGGGTGCCGAAGCAACTGTGAGGGACGGCTTTCGCCCCCTGCTTCCGACAGGAAAGGACTGGGAACAAA
>JASFVN010000191.1:0-8598 GCA_050049805.1 Gemmatimonadota bacterium | reverse complement strand
GATCCATCTGTGGCGTGGGGTTTGTGGCGGCCATGTGTCAGGCCCAATCGGAAATACCGGTGTCGGAGTGCGAAGCTTTGGCGGCCCTTTATGGGAGTACCGGCGGGCCGAACTGGACAGACAATACGAACTGGATGACCACTCCTGCACCTTGCAGTTGGCAGGGCGTGACCTGTAGCGAAGGTTCTGTCACCCAACTCGATCTCCGAGGAAACCAATTGGCCGGGCAGATGCCCGCAGCAATTGGTAACCTCTCGAGCCTTCAGGTTCTCGACCTCACGAACAACAGTCTCACGGGGTCGATCCCCCCGGAGCTTGGAAGTCTGGCGAGCTTGGGGGACTTGTGGCTCGGATACAACGGCTTGACCGGAAGCATCCCCTCAGAGCTTGGGAACCTCTCCGGCCTCACGACCTTGGCGCTAGCCGGCAACGACCTGGGTGGCACCATTCCCTCCCAGCTTGGGGATCTCTCGAGCCTCAGGAACCTCTACCTCGACGGAAACCAATTGACAGGGACGATCCCCCCGGAGCTTGCGAACCTATCCGGCCTTGCGGTCCTGGCGCTCGGGAACAACGGACTATCCGGCAGCATTCCGATCTGGCTTGGAAGCTTGCCGGAACTATGGTCCCTCAACATCGAAGACAATCAGCTCACCGGAGACATTCCTCCGGAACTCGGGAACCTGTCGGGCCTCAAGAATCTGGACTTCGAACTAAACCAACTGACCGGGAATATTCCCTCCGAGTTGGGGAATCTCTCTGAGCTGACGTATCTGGACCTGAAATCCAATCAGCTGAGCGGTAGCATCCCTGCGGCCCTCGGCAACCTGTCGAAGCTCGAGCAGTTGCGCCTCCAATACAACCAATTGACCGGATCCATTCCCCCGGAGCTGGGGAATCTCTCGAACCTTCAACAACTCTACGTCGAATCGAACAATCTCGGCGGACAGGTTCCGCTTTCGGTTGCCCAGAACGGTGGCCGTATCCAGAATTCCTACGGAACCGATCGATGTGTCTTCCTGCCGCCGGGCAACGCCGGCCTTTCCATGCCGAACAACTCCGAGTACCAAGGGGCGGACCTGGATGGGGACGGGTACATCTGCGGCTTGGCTCTCACGTCATTCCCAACGCCTGAGCTGAGTCCGAGTCTCCCGAGGCCCGACGGGTAGGCCCCAGAACGGACCTCAATCCCCATGACCGATCTCCGCGCCGGCGCCACGAATCTGTTTCTTCCGACCCTCGAAACCGAGGCCGGGCCTCGGGGGAAATTCCTGGAGGCCATCCGAAAGGCCGCCGCCGGCGAGTTCGAGATTCTGGGCGAATTGGGCCGCCGTCCCGACGGGGGGATCGCCTATCTGGCTCGGGACCTGGCGCAGCCTCGCCTGGTGGCCCTCCGACTCGAGCGCCAGGCTGGCGGAGGCCATAACGACTACGTGCTGAATGTCCTTCAGGAGCTGGACGGATCCCTGCCCGCCTCCGGCTCCGGATGCATCCGATGTGGTAAGCCCCTCCGGGGCTGGGGGCGCTTCTGCCCTCATTGTGGATATGACCTTTCCGGCCTGGACACATCGGGCATACCCTCGTCCCGAGAAGAGGTCGAGAAGCTGGCGAAGGATCTGTTGGGGGAGGAATGCAGGGTGTTGGGCAGGATGCGGCGGGCCGAGGGAGCCGGCACCGTAGTTTTCGCAAAACCTTCGAGCAAGGACACCATCGTCGGGCTCAGGCTTCGAAGGGGCGAAAGGGGTGAGGTGTCCATGGACCAGGCTACGGAGATGCACTCCTTGTCCGACTTCACAGAGCCGACTTCACCTCCCCAGGCGGGAAGCCAACCCGGTGTCTCCGTCGAGCCTCACGAGGCCCCTACCCTCCTCGCCGACGCCGGAGAGGCTCAGGCGGCTGCACGGGGTGCCGTGGCACCACAGGGGCGAGGAGGCGTCGAGGGGGCGAGATCGGACGCGGCGGCGCCAGAAGAACGGGGTGAAGTGACAAGGGCCGGGGCCGGCAAACCGGCCCCACAGATGTCCCTGACCGTCGTGATCTTCATTGTCGCCGCCACCCTGACGGTGGGAATCGTTTTAGGGGCGCTTTTGAGTCAGTAGGGGTGGGCCAAAAAGAGGAAGTCCCCTCATTCGAAGTCAAGGAACCCCCGCCTCATGCGCGCCCGAAAAGCGCTTCGTTCGTTTCCACGATACCGTGATGCAAGTACCGCCGGGTGCCGGTCCCTTCGAACACGTTCATCAAGAGGTTGTTTTCTGAATCGGTAATCGGTATACGCAGCTCGTATTCGTGAATCCTACCGGTGCACATGAGAAGGGACCGGGCCGCATCCCAAGAGAATGACCAGTAGAGACTGTCGACAAAGTCGTTCAGGCTACTGTAGCCCCAGCGTTGATACTCGGGCATGTTGCACTGCTGGCTCGGGTGATTGGCCTGCATGGTCGGCTCTCGCCTCAACGCCTCCCTGAGCAACTCGATTCTTCTGGGGCGAGCAGCGGGCGGTGTCCCGTCCTCCTCCCAGGGAACACCGTAGCCGTAAATCCTCTTGCGCCGGTAGCGATAACGTCGGGTGATGTACCCGCCTGCCCTGGCATGCATCGGATTGCTGCATCGATGCCTGGTTTCGACACTGCCCGACGGGTGGATCCTGGAAGGGATCCATGCATTGTACTGGGCCCGCGTAATCGAGGTTCCGTGGATGTCCGATTTCCCGAGGCCGAGGAAGTGCCGGATCAGCTCGTTCTTGTTCGACGCACGCCGCTTCCTCTTCACCACGAAGTTGTAACGCATAAACTCGGAGTAATAGGTCGTTTCCGACACCACCTCCCCACCCCTCGATTCTGTCACGGAGAATTCGAAGAAACGGTCTTCGTGCCTGGGGGCTGTGACGGTCACCTGGGCCCCGAACATCCGCTTGATCAGCCTGAGAAAACGATCCTCCTCACCGATGTTGCAGCCGCGGATGTGAATGTTTGTGGCTGAGTCGTTTCGAATCGTGCGCGTGGTAATCTGGGGCCTGCCCTGGGCGTGGACGTACATGCACAGCTCGTCGAGGTACATCCGGTCGTCCGTGTCCTGGGCGTTGGCGCCGAAGGCCAGGTGACCCTCCTCTCGGGCGTGGGAGACAACGATCACGTTGGCGATGGGTGTGGTGACCGCCCGGCCGGTCATCAGCGTGTTCAGGATCGACTCGAGGGTGCCGGCAGACGTGATGGGGGTCGTGTCCGGTCGGCGTGTCATGTAAGACTCGGCAGCGTCGTAGAAATCGTCTCCGCTGCCCATGATGAAGGCGTAGTCCTTCGGTTGCATCGGGGTCACAACAACGGTTCGGTCGGTGCCGGTGGCACATTGGTCGGCCACGACCAGGAAATCCCCGTTTCGGATCTCGAAGTCGGCCTGGGAGACCACCGTCCGTGTGCCACTCCTCGTATAATGCACGATCCCACTGCACCGGAATAGCTGAGGTATGCGGGTCGCGGCATTCGGGATAGGAGGATCCAAAGCCGGCCGGCTCAAGAACTCCGACACCGTAGAGGAGTCGGCGGTAATGCGAACAGGGTAGGTTGGCATTTCCCCCGAGGTTCACCCAGTTCAGATAAGCGCACTCACATCAGATTGGGAAAGCGAACGATGTACGGGCCCGGCGGAACGTCCTCCTCCCGGGCTCGCCCGTGGGTATCGAGCTGGCCACGGCGCTCGGAGCCATCCGCGAGATGAAGCACGTATTCCTCATTCTCTCCAGCCAATTCCTGATCCCCGACGAGGCGAATTTCGATGAAATCTTGAAATCTCAACAGCCCCGATTCCTGCTCGTCTCCAACCCTGAAGCCATCCACATCGACCACGAAGAAGTACTCAGGGTGCAAATAGGACCTCCCGTAAGGGTCCAGGTCGGTCTGGCTCGGGTAATCATCCGTATCCTCGTGGTACTCAAACTTCCACCTGACCTCGAGTTTCTCGTCGACAATTTCGCAGTCCAACGACGTGATCGGATCGTGGGCCCCGTCTTCGTCGTGTTCCAGGATATGGACCTTTACCGGATGGTGAGAAGGCACCTCCTTTACGTCGGCGGTGAGGACCATGATGTCGTCCCGGCGGGCCACACTGTCACTCCAACGGAGATTGGAGATTCGGGGAGGGCGGAAGACCGGCACCCTGTTGGATTCGGCTTCGATCCCACCGGACTCCGGCAAGCTCACCTTGAAGAACAGGAGGGAGCCTCGAGTCAAATTCTCCGACAGCTCAATCGTCCCCTTGAATGCGGGCCCCCACACCCTGTCCTTCAGCTTTCCGGCATCATACCCGTCTTCGGTCTTCGCAGTGATCTCGATGGCGGCGCCTTGCCCGACGAAAGCCGTACGGACTTCCAACTCGGTTTGGCACCCAGCGTAAACCCGGTTACGAGTCCAATTCGCTGAGATGATGGAGGATTGGAGCTGGATTTCGTGATGTTGGTCCGTGGTCTTCGAGAACTCGAATGACATGATCAGGAGCCCTCGACCCGAAAGGTCCGGATCATTCGATCCATCTCCGTACCCACCGTTCTGGAGGTATGCTTGGCATACCTGCCCGAGAAGGTGACAGCGCGGCCTTCGAGCAGAACGTAAACCTGCCGCCAATATTCCGGTTGCCCCGCACCTGTGTTCCACCGGTATACGAACTCATAGAATTCGGTACCATCTTCCCACTGCCCTCCGCCTTCTGTGAGAGCCACCATCCCCCCTTGGTTGGCCGTCTGGATGGCGATGCGATCCCGGGCGTACGCATCGAGTTGAGCCTCCCCGGGATCGTCGTCGATCAGGACGGTGAGCAGGTGCTGGATCCCCGCGGCGTCAGGCCCATGGAAGACATAGATGGTCTGGTCGACCCAGCCCGGCTCGAGCTCCATGTGGATCTGTCTGTTGGTTCCCAAATCAACCTCCATCTTTCCCTTTTCGCCGGAGCCTGATGGTCAGCGATAGCAGCGGATCCAGGGTCCGGCTCCCACGTATACTCGCCCGAGAGGGTCCATCAGGGGGCGGGTGGTAAGGGGATGATCAGTCTCGACCCGCTGCCATTCAACCCCATTCGGTCCGAGCTGGATCAGGATCTTCCCCGCTGCCAGAAGGATCGAGCGATCCTCGAGAACCGTATACAGAGCCGGCTCGCCGGCCGTGCCCGGGATCGGGAAACTCCACTCCAGGCGGCCGTTGTCGAAGTGCAGCAACTTCTGACCGAGCATCAGATAGGTGTGCCCACCCGGGGCGCTTGCCGGAGGCTGGGCCCCTAGCTCTTCCTCCGAGAGTGGCACCTCCCACCTGAGGCTCCCGTCCCGGGCGAGGCGCCTCAGGTATCGATCCCCTTCCTCCCGAAGCACCACGAGGAGGTCCTCCTCGAAGTCGAGAGCGGCAGCTTCAATTTCCTCGGCGATAAGGGAGTCCGCCTCCTCACGACTGTTTGCGCCAGGAGGGAACCACCAAATCCCTCTCGACCCCACCAGATAGACCAGGTCATCGGCTTCGCCACGCATGGCTGTCAGGAGCGCATCTTCTTCGTTGAAAAGCCAGCGCAAATCGTTTGAGAGGGGAGCGAACCTGTGGTATACCATGGCCATGGGGTCACTCTCCATGCCGGGGCTACTCACGGGAGTCGGTTCGGCGCTGAAAAGGTACCGGAGTTCGTCTTTTTCCCGCTCGTTATACACCAGCCTTGCTTGTTCGGTGAGCAGAGGCAGTATCCAGGTGAGCTCGGGTTCCCCGTCGAAATCGAGGAGGGTATATCGTCCAGCCGGGCTCATGGTACTGATGCCGGCCGTGTCCACCTGGAACTCGAAGCTGGCGGAGATGGGCTTCTGCCATCTCGTGGCTCCAGTGGCGGCGAGCTTCGACTCCAGGATGGTCGGATAATGCACGAGGAGTCTTTCCCCATGGAAAGCCAGGTGAAGGGGGGGGCGTTGGTGCCGCTCATCCACCGTGGGCCGACTCCAGGCGATCTCATTCCCCAGCCGGCCTGTCACTGGCAGGAAGGAGTGATTCTGCCAGTCACCGAAGCGAGACACATTCAGCAGGGAGGTCTCGGTCATTTTCGTCTCCTGTATACCATCCTTCCAGAAAGCCGTGACGCCCAACTGGAGTGCGATGAGTGCGGCCGCCAGAACCCATGCGAGGCGCCGCCCATGGGAAAGGGGGCCCATCAAATCTCTTCCAGGGTGAAGGACTCGCCCAACTCCCCGTCTACCCAGGTCTTCAGAAAACCCAGAGCCGTCTTCATGCTCTGCCCGGAAGAGCGATGAAATAGAACGTCGATCACCTCGTCGGCTCCCACCCCCTTACCCACGTGGACCACGCCTCCATCATTCACGATGGTCTTTCCGTCCCCCAGCGGATGGTTGACCCGATAGTACTTGACCTGATGGTTGAGCTGTGGGTTCGCCTTCGAGGTGAAACCGCCCAGGAAGTTGACGAAGATATTCCGGACGTCCTTGGTCCCGCCCTTGAGCCGGTAACGTCCGGTTAGGTCCTTGATACCCCGGTCGAGCTG
Source organism: Gemmatimonadota bacterium (assembly GCA_050049805.1). Lineage (GTDB taxonomy): Bacteria > Gemmatimonadota > Gemmatimonadetes > Longimicrobiales > Gaopeijiaceae > JABDNZ01. Next base: position 2,082 of record JASFVN010000191.1, on the reverse strand, counting down.
GTCGGCTGCCTTGGCTTTCTGAAAACCTGTCCAATTTTCTGTTCCCGAGTTCACGAAGGTGAGCCTCAGCTTTGGTCGAACGCAAAGCACGGCTTGATACTCCATGGTCTGACCGGTATGGAAGTATTCGATAGAGGCTTCGTCCTGGCCCACGAAATGAAGCGACAGATAGGTTCGGGTGGGCGGGCTCGCGGAGATCCGGTACTGACGCTCCGATGAAAAGGGGTTCCGGAGCACATCGTCCAGCGCCAGATGCTTGGAATTTCTCGTGTACTTCAGGTCGGTTGCACCATGTTGGAACCGGGCCGTGAACTTCAGGTCTTTGATGAACCTTGAGAGTGGGGCAGAGTTGGAATTGTCCTGCAAATACTTGATGGTGAACCATAAGTAATGCAGACGGGGAGCACCGTTTTGATACATCATGGCCGTAACGTTCTCCGGCATCGTATAACACTCGAAGAATTGATCGAAAGCGGGTAGCTTGAACTTGCGTTTCTTCCCGCCTTTGATGTAGGGAATCTCCATCTCCTTGTTGATGTACTCATCGGAATGGCCCACCGCGTGTCCGAGTTCATGGGCCAGGGTGAAAATGCCATACTTGTGCCCGTATTCGGTCACCGGCACCTTCCCGGAGAGAACGCCGGAAACGTTCTTCTCCCACGCTGATTTGTTGAGTTTCAGGATGGAGAAGGGATGGGTGGCGTCCCGAATCGACCAGTGATAGGCGAGTCCGTATTTCTTGGGGGCGTCGTCGTCCCGACAGACTGAGGCGAGAAATCTGGGCCGGCCACCCAAAGCTTTCCAACCGGCGTTTCTTACGCAGACATGGGTTTGTATGGATCCCTTGCTGTCCCGCTTCTCGTCAGCGGTGGGGCCGTTCGGCGTGTCGTCCCAACCGGGATTGGGCTTCTCCCCCTCCGCGACGACGAACGTCTCCTTCTCCTCGAAGAACCAAAAGGGGCGGATCCGAAGGGCGTCTTCAGCGCCGCTCTCTTCTTCGAGCCAATAACACTTGTGATTCCAATGTTCCATGGCGTCGTAAACGCCGGTGTCCACGAACTTCTTCACGTCGGCCGGAGAAGGGATCGGGCTGTATTTGGGGGTGATCCGACTGTCCGTCATGAAATTCATGGAAACAAAAAACACCACATAGGATGTCGGGTGGTCGCCCTCCACGTGAAGGTGATGAAAGAAGTTCGTCTCGAAGTCCCCGGTGTAGCTCCATTTGTGGTCGTCGAGCTGCAACACCCACCGGCCATGATGATCCCCATCGTTCAGCAGGGCCGCCCGGGCCCCCACGACATCCCCGTCCTCCAATCGGGAATGCTTCTTCTCGGTACGTTTTCGGGCGACGGTAAAAAACTCTTCGCGGAAAAGGACGACCCGCGCGTAGGGCACCATCTCGGTGACCAGGTTCTTCCTGAACGGAATCCTGGCGGAGGTGGGATCATCCCCTGTTGATTGATGGAGCTTCAGGGCCGAGGTTGCCGGGTCAACACGAAGGACCTTGATCCGGGATCCATCCTTCAGTGGAACCCTGTTTACCGTCCCATCCCTGTCCTTGATCTTCTGAGTGCCCCCGGCCGTCTCCAGCAGCACCATGTCGTCCAAGCAGAACATGAGGGGCTTGTCTATGGCCAGGACCTTTCCTCCGTACGGCTTGATCTGTTCGCTCTTCAGAACGTCCGAAAAGGTCTTGCCCTTTTTCACGTCCCCGTCATACCGCGTGAAGTAGTTCTTCGAGTACCAGGCGGAGGGCAGATCGTAGTGTTTGTATCTCTCGACAAGGCTCATCTTCTCCCAATCGCCGGTTTCTACCGTCTTGAGGACCGGGGAAGTGGACTTATCGGCCGAGTACACGAACTGGTCTTTGCACTCGAACCCGAAATAGAGGTCTTTTTCGAGGTCCTTCTCGAGCACCCGCACGGTATACACGCCGGCGTAGAAGCTGGTCCGGGTCTTCAGCTCCTTCCCGTCTTTTCCGAACGCCTTGAGCTTCAAACCATCCGGCGCGTCACGGAAGGTGCCGTGCACGTTGTCGAAATAGAGGAACTTCATGTGGTAGGGAACGGACCGAAGCTC
>JASFVN010000190.1:0-8604 GCA_050049805.1 Gemmatimonadota bacterium | reverse complement strand
CCAGACCGAGATGGATCGATGGTTCGGCCGCCGAGATGGAGAGCTGATCTTTCGTCGAGGGAAGCACAAGGGTGATCCGTTGGCGAAGGTAGCCGCCACGGCCCCGGACTACCTGCGCTGGATGCTGGGAGCCGAGGACATGGACGAAGAGGTGTTGCGGGCGGTCCGCGAGGCTCTGGAGGGCATCCTCTAACGCGAGAGCGTTTTCCTGAGCTTTTCCCGGGCGTCTTCCGAAGACCCGGAACCCGAGGGGGATTTCGCCGGCCTCCTTGCTCCTCTGGACCTTCCCGGAGTACCATTTCCCACCGTCCCCCATCCAAGACCATTCGGGAAAGAAAGAACCATGTTTCCGCGCTCCGCATGCCGTCTGCTGGCCAAGCTCGCCCTTCCGGCCTCTGTTCTTTTTACAGCCGTTGCAACCTCCTTTGCTCCCGATCCGATCCTGGCTCAGGAAACCGCACCCATCACCGAGGCCCACCTCGAGGCCCTCCAACCCCGGCTCATCGGGCCGGCCGTCACCGGCGGCCGCGTCCACGACATCGAAGCCCTCCCCCACGACCCGTCGACGATCTTCGTGGCCAGCGCTTCCGGGGGCCTCTGGAAGTCCACAAATCGTGGCGTCACGTGGCGAAACGTCTTCGATACCATGGCCGTGAGCACTTTCGGAGACGTGGCCATTGCCCCCTCCAACCCGGACGTCGTCTATGCGGGCACGGGAGAGCAGAACAACCGGCAGAGCACTTCATGGGGCAACGGCGTCTACCGGTCCGACGACGGGGGCGAAAGCTGGCGGCACCTCGGGTTGGAGGACACTCGGCACATCGGGAAAGTCGAAGTCCATCCAGAAAACCCAGACGTGGTCTACGTAGCGGCCCTGGGGAATCTGTGGGCCCCCAGCGCGGCCAGGGGCGTGTACAAGAGTGTGGATGGCGGGGAAACCTGGGCAAAGGTCTTCTATGTTGATCGTCACACCGGAGCTGTCGACATGGTCATGGACCCCTCCAATCCCGAAGTCCTTTACGTGGCCGCCTATCAGCGGCTCCGGCGGGCCTGGGGATTCAACGGAGGTGGGCCTGGAAGCGGAATCTTCAAGACCACCACCGGTGGTGCGACCTGGGAAGAGCTCACCAACGGAATCCCTGCGGGTGACAAAGGCCGCATCGGTTTGGCCATTGCCGCCTCGGACCCGCAGGTCCTGAACGCCATCATCGAACACGCCGATTCAGATCAGCAGGGCACCTACCGGAGCGAGGACGGCGGCGCCACCTGGGAGCGGGTGAACGAGCTCAACGTCCGTCCCATGTATTACTCGGAGATCTTCATCGATCCCAGCAACGAGAATACCGTCTACGCCCTGGCCACCACCTCTCACAAGAGCGAAGACGGCGGGCGGACCTTCGAAGAGATCGCATCGAGACCCACCTACGACGTCGGCGTCCACGCCGACCACCACGCCTTCTGGATCGATCCCAACGACCCCAACCACCTCTACCTGGGCGGCGACGCCGGCCTCTACGAGAGCTACGACAAGGGTGTGACCTTCCGGAAGATCAACAACTTCCCCATCGCCCAGTTCTACGCCATCGGTGTGGATATGCGGGACCCGTACTGGGTCTTCGGCGGGCTCCAGGACAACCACTCTTTCGCCGGCCCCTCCAGGACCCGCCGCTGGGCCGGGATCGTGAACGACGACTGGAAGCAGGTGGGGTACGGTGACGGCATGTATTGGCAGCCAGACCCGACGACGACCGATTTCGTGTACGGTACGTCCAACGACGGGACCTACTTCCGGTTCAACTCCCTCACCGGCGATATGCTGGACATCGCCCCGGAAGCGCCGGTGGGAGAAGAGGAATACCGGTTCGACTGGACCTCTCCCATCATCATCTCCCAGCACGATCCAGCCACGATCTACGCAGGCGGAAATCGGCTGTTCATCTCAACGGACCGGGGCGAGAGCTGGCTCCAGACCGAAGATCTGTCCAAGGAGATCGACCGGGATACCGTACCCCTCATGGGAGTCCTGGGCGCCGACATCACCATTTCCCGGAACGATGGTACGGGGAGCTTCGGGGAAGCCGTGACCATCGGTGAGTCTCCCCTGACCCCGGCGATTCTCTGGGTAGGAATGGACGATGGGAACCTCCAGGTTTCCCAGGATGGAGGCATCACCTGGACGGAGGTGAGCGGCAACGTCCCAGGTATCGAGCCCGGAACCTACGTGAGTCGGATCACACCCTCCGCCACCGCTCCCGGGGCTGCTTATGCGGCCTTCGACGGCCATCGGGACGGCGACTTCTCCCCGCACCTCTTCCGGACCGACGACTTCGGGGCCACCTGGGAACCCCTCATGGAGGGCCTCCCCTCCATGGGCGTGGTCAACGACGTCATCGAGCACCCGGACAACCATGACGTGCTCTTCGCAGGGACCGAGCACCATCTCTTCGTCAGCACCGACGCCGGTAACAGCTGGGCGAAGTGGCCGGGTCTCCCCACCACTCATTTCGACGACCTCCTCATCCATCCCCGGGAGAAGGACCTGGTCATCGGCACCCACGGCCAAAGCATCTGGATCATGGACGACACCCGTCTTCTGGCAGAATGGACTCCCGAGGTAGCTGCCGAGGAGGCCCACATCTTCAGCGTCCGGCCGGCCACCATCTTCACCTACTGGAAGGACACCTCTTACAGGGGCCAGGCGGAATTCGCCGGGGAGAATCCGGTGGACGGGGCCATCATCAGCTACAAGCTCGGACCCGGAATGGGGGACGCCCACCTCAGCGTCGCCCGGGCCGACGGCGAGGTGGTGCGGGAGTACCTGGTGCCCAGCGAAGAGGGCCTGCATCGGGTGAACTGGGACCTAAGGCACCCGGTGAGCCCGGTGGCGGAGTTGGAACCCTGGGAGCCCTTCAACGACGAGCAGCTTGCCCGAAACGTCGAGGACCGGGGGCACTTCGTGTCGCCGGGAATCTACACCCTTTCCCTGGCGGCCAGGGGAACCACCGTATCCACCACCGTAGAGGTTCGAGGTGACCCGGAGATGCCCCTGACCCAGGCCCAGTACGAGGAACGGGAGGCCTTCCTGTCCGACCTCCAGGAGTTGGAAGCCGCCTTCGCAGAGGTTCTGGGTGAGGAACAAGGCTTCGGACGAGGCGGGAGAGGCCGGGAAGCCATGGAGGAAATGTCCGAGGCCCAGCGAGCCCTCTTCCAGCACCGGCGCAACCTCTCTTCCGTCTACCAGGCCCTGAACGGAGGTGGGGTCCGGCAGGGGTCTCTCTATCCCCCCACCGCGACACAACGGGAACGTGTGGAAGTAGCCCGGAGGGCCCTGGTAGAATACGGGGGTTGATTCGGCCGATCACGATTCTAGCGAGCAAGGAAGGGCCCCGGTTGAAGGCCGGGGCCCTATTTCGCAGGTGCCTTTCATGGGAGGGGGCTTTCCCCCTACTCGCCTCCCCCTTTACTCGCCTCCCCCGCCGATCCGAATCGGAATCCGGAAGAGAACGATGGCGGCGTCCGGATCTGTGTCGTCGCCCTCTCCGGAGTCGTCGGACTCACCACCAACCAGGCTGGGAGCAATGATAGCCACTGCCGCCACACCAACCACCCCTGCCGTGAAAAAGGCCGTCCTTCGTCCATCCAGCTCCTTGAGCTCGACCCTGGCAATGTGATGCGGTTGGAGCTGAATGGTGTCGGTCATGGTGGTGGACGGATACCCATCCCGGCTGATGGAGAGATCGGTCGAGAGGCCGAGGCCCTCCGCATCCCATCGTACCAGGGGCCCGTCCAGAAAGGTGACGCCGGGGCCGAAGGTGCCCCTGATCTCGTCCTCACCGTCCATGGTCAGGATGACCCTGACCTCAGAGCCTCTGGGTGCTTGGTACCGCTCCACCGGCACGTATCGATAGCAAGCTCCGGAGAAAAACAGAGCGAAAAGGGCGAGCAAGCAAGAGCGCATTTTCATGGTCCGAAACTCGGTTGGTCGTAATTGTTGGCGACGAGTAAAAAGATTGTAAGAGAGGTCCCGGGGGCACAAGCTCTGGACATGTAACCTGATTCCAGGATTAGGGCCTCTACGAACCCATTGAGATTCTGCTGTCTGCCCCGTATTGTGTCCCTGTGGTAGTGATCCGCAATCGCGTCAAACCCCGGAAACGCCGGAGTTCCCGGCGCAGGGTGGATTGTGCGATTGCCTTGAGTTTTGTCCTTTCCACACCAAGCAGGAGTGTTGCTATGACATCCCGTACTACAGTGCGAAACGGGATTGGGATACTCGCCAGTGTCCTACTCCTATTCCTCACAACACTCCCCCTGGCGGCCCAGGCGACCGGACAAGTCGCGGGCCAAATCACCAACGCGAACACGGGCGAGCCTCTCGCGGGCGCCCAGATCGCAATCCAGGGGACAACCATCGGCACCATGGCCAATCCTCAGGGACGCTATCTGATCTTGAACGTCCCTGTGGGCACTCACACAATCGAAGTCACCCGCCTGGGCTTTGCCATGGGTACCCTGCAGGTGACGGTAGGAGCGGGCGAGACGGCGGTCGCCGACTTCGCCCTCAGGACGGAGGCCATCAACCTCGACGAGCTGGTGGTCACCGGTACGGCCGGCTCAGCCCGGAGGCGGGAGATCGGGAACACGGTGGGGGTTATCTCCTCCGACGACCTCGAAGCCCAGCCCATCACCTCCGTGACCGACGTGCTCCAGGCCAAGACCCCCGGGCTGACCATCACGAGCATGGGCGGAAACGCCGGAAGCGGATCCGAAATCATGCTCCGGGGTGTGAATACCCTGGGTGACCCCAATGACAACTATCCGCTCGTCTACGTGGACGGGGTTCGGATGGAAATGAGCTACTACGGGTCCTCCGGTGAGTCCAACACCAGAGCCAGTGCCTTCGACAACCTGGACCCCGCCTCCATCGACCGCATCGAGGTCATCAAGGGCGCTGCCGCTACCACGCTGTACGGCACCGAGGCCGCCGGGGGCGTGATCCAGGTCTTCACCAAAAACGGCGGGGGTGGCTCCGCCCGTTGGACGTTCACCACCTCCCAGGGGTTCTCCGACGTCGGGCATGTGGGCCCCGAAGAGGACCCCACCGGAATCCATATGAACGACTGCTCCATGGACCCCGGTTGCCCCTCCAGCGGCAGCTGGCTCAGGAAGGGCTACATCCAGGAGTACAACCTCCAGGTACAGGGCGGCACCGAAGTGCCGTATTTCTTTGCGGCATCCATCGGTGACCAGAGAGGGAACATCGAACCGCAAGGGGCCACGGACATGAGCTTCCGGGGGAACTTCCGATTCGAACCCCTGGACAACCTCACCATTCGGTCCAGCAACATGTTCACCCGCCGGGACATCACGTTCGTCCCCGACGGAAACAACGCAGAGGGTCTAATCCTGAACGTCATGCGGTGGGAGAACGACTACACCCCCGGGCACGACGACTCCGCCGTTCTGAACATGGATATTCGGCAGCAGATCGACCACTTCATCTCCGGCGTCCAGATCCAGTGGTCTCCCTCGGCGAGCTTGAACCACCGGCTGAACGTCGGGCTTGACTACCAGAGCGCAGACTACACGGAAGAGCGGCCCTGGCAGCACTTCTACCAGCCTGAAGGGAACCGCGAAAACGATCTGGAGATGGATCGGAACATCACCGCGGATTACGCCGGCACTTGGAGCACGGACCTCAGGGTCCCGCTCCTCGATATCGACCTCTCCTCCGACCTTTCCTGGGGAGCCCAGTACTACGACGAGTTCAGCTGGGGTGTCTACGGCTACGGCGAGAACTTCTCCGGACCCGGAGAAAAACTCGTGGAATCGGGAACCTACACCGAGGCCAACGAATCTTGGACCCGAACCGCCAGCGGCGGATTCTTCGCCCAGGAACAGTTTGGGTGGAACGACCGCCTCTTCGTAACCCTGGGTGGACGCTGGGACGGCTTCAGCACCTTCGGCGAGAACTTCGGCCTGGCCTTCTATCCGAAAGTTTCGGCAGCCTACACCATCTCGGACCACGATTTCTGGCCCTCCTGGTGGGAGACCATGAAGCTCCGGGGCGCATTGGGTGAGTCGGGGCGGGCCCCGGCCCCCTTCGCCTCCAACCGGACCTGGACCTCCAGTGGTGCAGCCAGTGACGACGGCCAACCGGGTCTCATCCTTTCCGAGTTGGGCAACGAGGACGTGGGCCCGGAGCGGACCCTGGAGGCCGAGGGTGGATTCGAGGCATCCCTCTTCGACGGCCGCCTGAGCCTGGATTTCACCTACTTCAAGCAGACCACCACCGACGCCCTCCTGCGGCTGGACCGCCCGGCTTCCATCGGCACCGAGCAGGCCATTCTCACCAATCTCGGTAAGGTGGAGAACGCCGGCTTCGAGCTGGCGGCCAACGCCAGTCTCATCAGCAGCTCCGACTTCTCCTTCGACCTGGGCGGCAACTTCTACCACGGCGAGGACGAAGTGGTTTCCCTTGGCCCCGTCACCGACGAGCGCCTCAAGGGGCGGCCGGTGAGCGCCCAATTCGGGGATTGCGTGACGAATCCCGACGAATTCGCCCGGCCGGACTTCGAGGAGTGCTACCAGGGAACGGCCAGACCCACCACCACCTTCGGCATCACTCCGAGACTCACCTTCTTCGGAAACCTCACGCTGGAGGGCCTCGGGGAGTACCAGGGTGGCCATATCAAGCAGAACGGAACAGCCCGTCAGAACATTCGCCGGGATTTCTGGGCCACCTGCCAGGACGTCATCGACGCCATTAATCTGGACAGGGACAACGAGGCGAATTACACGGCCGCAGAGCTGGCCAAGTGCAGCCCTCGGGACGCCAATTACGGTGCCTGGACCATGGCCGGGGACTTTTTCAGAATCCGGTCGCTGGTCCTGAGCTACCGGCTGCCCGAAAGCCTGCTCCCGAACCAGATCGGGGGACTGACCCTGCGACTACAGGGGCGAAACCTCTGGTATTGGACCAAATACGAGGACGGCGATCCGGAGACCCATGGCTATACGGGCGCAACGGGTAGCTGGTACGCAACCAGTCGGGACTACTACGGCCTCCCGGTGCCGCGCGTCTTCCTGTTCAGCGCCACCGTGAACTTCTAACCCGCGAACGGAGATATGATGATGAGAATCGCATGCATGATCCGCCGCGGAGTGTGGGCGCCGCTTATCGCGCTCTTTTTCCTCACGGCAGGATGCGGAGACCTTTTCGACGTTACGAACCCGGGCCAAATTCTGGACTCGGATATCAACAACCCGGACCTGATCCCCGTCCTCATCACGGGACTTTCCTCGGACATCTCGGACTTCATGGACAACTTTCCCTTCGACATCGCCCGGCTCTCCGACGAGCTGGCCGGATCGGGCAGCTACGCCGATACCGGGTACTTTCGTGTCGGGTGGGCCGTTCAGGACGAGGTGAACGGCGCCTGGGAGCAGGCTCACGAGGCAATTTGGATGGCCGAGCTCCACGTGGACCGGATCCTGAACGACATGGATCTCTCCGGAGTCGACTACGAAGACTATATCGCCCGGGCGTGGGTCCTCCAGGGCGTGGCCCACAGGGCGCTTGCGGAGAATCACTGCCAGGTCGTCTACTCCGATGAGGGTGAGTACGGGACCCTTCAGCCCAAATCAGTAGCCTTCGATTCGGCGGCGGCAGCCTTCAACCGGGCCCTCGCTTACGGAGGCGAGTGGGCCATGGCCGCCCATGCCGGGCTGGCCTCAGCCTATGTTGGTCTGGGGCAATGGAGTCAGGCGGCGGCGGAGGCCGCCCTGGTCGACGACGACTTTCAGGTTGTGGCCTACTTCGACATAAGCGACAACTATAACGAGCTCTACGATGAAACCCACAACCGGCATGAGATGTCGGCCTATAACACGTACGCCGGATCCTTCAGTCCGGACTGGGACCCCCGGGCACCCATCACCGACTGTAGACTCGGTGGCTGTCCCAATGAGCTGGGTGCCGATGGCGTGACCCCCCATTTGCGGCAGGAGAAGTACGACGATCCCGGGAGTGAAGTTCCCATCCTGTCCGGGGGTGAGGCCCGACTGATCGAAGCCGAGGCAGCCCTTCGAAACGGCAACCTTGCGGAGTTCACCACGCAGATCAACCGACTTCGGGCCATCTGGGACCTGGATCCCATCGAAGAGCCTGCTTCGGCGGGGGCGCTGGAATATCCCAACGCCTACGACGACGCCTGGTCGATCCTGGACGGGGAGCGTATGCTGACCCTCTGGATCGAGGGTCGCAGGCTCTGGGACCTTCACCGCTGGGACCACCCCTTCCTGAACGGAGGGACGGTGGCATGGCCGGGTGAGCCCAGGCGGGATTCCTGCTTGCCTGTTCCAAGCGGTGAATGCCGCGTCAACCCGAACTTCACCTGCAAGGAGGCGGCGGCGGGTACCATCGACGGAAGCTGACGCCTCGAACAACCTGGACTTTTGCCCGCCCTCACCGCTCATGCGGTGGGGGCGGTTTTCTTTTCACGTCTCAAGCGCAGGCTTCCGGCGCCGGTATCCAACGGCATCCTCCAAAGCCCGGGACCACAGGCCCGAACGCCGGAATTGATGTACAGCCGGGGCGGCGGT
>JASFVN010000189.1:0-8638 GCA_050049805.1 Gemmatimonadota bacterium | reverse complement strand
ATCCGGTGCGGGTCATTGGGTCGATTGGGGTCGGGTTTTGAGGTCGATTTTCGCGTCGATCGAGCAGACCACCCGACATGGGATAAGGGTGGCCATTCTTACGTCGATTCTTGTGTCGAAGTGGGCCGGTCATTGGGCCGGTAAATCCCGGCATAGTCCGGCATGTTTGCCGGAAAAGTACGGCAGATCGTACGTCCTGCCCGTGAAATCACGGCATTTTGCCGGGATTTGGCCCATTTGATAGGGGCCTGAAAAGCGTGAGGTCGGTAGTTCGAGTCTACCCAGGCCCATTCTTCAAAGTAACTGCTCCGCCTGATCTTCCGAGGTCAGGCGGTTTTTCATTTTCCTGCAAATCTCGGAGGTGTGTCGATTCGGTGTGCGGTGCTACCGGCGACCACGACCATAAATAGATATTCAGTCGGGGAATGCCGAAATCGCCTGCATATCTATGCAAATTTCGGTTTGGAGGCCCAGGAAGGCAGCAAACAACAGCATTTCCGGGGGTTGGGGTAGGTCCTATAAGGACGATTATGTCAGGCTGACCCACTGGCTCTTGCATGTCCATGCGGCTTTGGCATAAGGCGGAAGACAGCTCTCAAGAACTGGTGGGTTCCCCTTTCGCGAAGAAGAGTCATGAGGCCTGCCCCATCGTTCTTGCCCATTCTTCGGCCGCCTCATCATTATTCCTTCGGTGGCCGATGGGCTGGTCCGGGCGGCCTCCCCTCAACAGGACATCGATGACGGAGGAGGCCTTGGGATTCCCTCCTCAACAGAGGATTAGAAGAGTCATGCATATGCAGCGGATCTGCATTGCCGTGCTCGGCCTTGCTGTGTTCTCCACTCCAGCCCTTTCTTTGGCTCAGACCCCACCTGCTGTCAGGGGAAGCCTCCGGCGTGAGATCACTAGGACGGTAGAGATGGAATACCTGATCTACCTCCCCTCGGAGTATGAAGCGTCCGCCGAGGAGTGGCCGCTCATGATCTATCTACACGGGGGTGGTTTGGCTGGGATTGAACTCGAGAGAATGGAGTCGTTCATGAACGCTTGGGTCCTTCCCTCCATTGAGGATCTTTCCCTGATCCTGCTCGCTCCAGTGCTACCCGGCGACGGTCCCTGGCGATCAGACGATTTGGCTACCCTTCTTGACCAGGTGTCGGCCAACTACCAAGTCGATCAAGACCGTGTTTATCTCGTGGGTTATAGTCGAGGGGGGAATGGCGCGTGGAACCTCGGAGCGGACTATAGCAGGCGCTTCGCTGCCGTGGTGCCGATTGCCGGGAGGGGAGTTGCCAACGTCTGTCGGATCAAGCCTGCGGCTGTCTGGATCTTCCATGGTGTTGAGGATACCACGGTACCGCCTGAGACCTCCGAGTCCATGAATCGGAGTCTTGAAGGTTGCGACGCCAACGTCCGACTGACCCTTTATCCAGATGTGGGCCACGACTCGCAGACCCCAACGTTCCAGAACCCTGCGTTCTGGAAGTGGTTGCTGTCGCAAAAGCGCAACTAGGATTTGGACTCCCGGGCGGAGAAACCTCACAGATGACTGCAACTGACGCGGTGCCGGGTTTCGGGTCATTCTTGCCCACTCCTCAACCACATCATCATTATCTCTCTGGTGGCTGACTGGGCTGGCACGGGCCGTCGTCTCTCACCGGATCATCCGACATGGAGCACGAGGAACGCCTGAAGGCCGCACTCGCCAACCGCTACCGCATCGAATCGGAAATCGGCTCGGGCGGCATGGCCACCGTTTACCTGGCGGAAGACCTGAAGCATGACCGCAAAGTGGCCGTGAAGGTCCTGAGGCCGGAGTTGGCTGCCGTCATGGGAACGGAGCGGTTCCTGGCCGAGATCCGCACCACTGCTAACCTCGCCCACCCGCACATCCTCCCGCTCCACGACTCAGGCGAGGCCGACGGGTTCCTCTACTACGTCATGCCCTACGTGGAGGGCGAGAGCCTCCGCCAGAAGCTGAACCGGGACGGCCAACTCCCGGTTGAGGAAGCGGTACGGATCGCCGAGCACGTGGCTAGCGCCCTGGACCACGCCCACCGTCACAACGTTATCCATCGCGACATCAAGCCCGCCAATATCCTGTTCCAGGAAGGGGAACCGGTTGTAGCAGATTTCGGCATCGCCCTGGCGGTGACGACCGCTGGCGAGGGCCGCCTCACGGAGACCGGACTCAGCCTGGGCACTCCCTACTACATGAGCCCGGAGCAAGCGGCGGGGGATCAGACGCCGACCGCCGCCAGCGACATCTACTCTCTGGGATGTGTGCTCTACGAGATGCTCACGGGGGATCCACCTCATATTGGCTCTTCTGCACAGGCCATCCTGGGTAAGATCCTGCTGGGGGAGGTGACGCGACCCACCAAGCTCCGGCGCACGATTCCGCTGAATGTGGAAGGAGCGGTCCTGAAGGCCTTGGAACGCCTTCCGGCAGACCGGTTTGAGTCGGTAGGTCAAATGGGAGCTGCCCTCAAGGACAAGGCGTTCAGACACGGCGTAGGAGTGGGGGCCGAGCCGACAGGGGGGCTTTGGAACTGGCTCACCCTCACCATGGTCGCCGTGGCTGTCCTCGCCATGCTGGTGGCTCTCACCGGCTGGCCTCACTCCGGCCCCGAGCCGCCCCCTCCGGTGGAGCGGTACCAACTGGTGTTCCAAGAGGGCCAGGAACCGCGGAGCTTCGGTAGTGGGTCGGTCCGGCTTTCGCCGGACGGGTGCATGCTCGTTTATCAGGGATCCAGCGAGGAGGGTAGCCAGCAGTTCTGGCTGCGGCGGTGGGAGAACCTGGAGGCCGTGCCCATACCGGGCACGTCAGACGCATCGAATCCCGCCATCTCGCCCGACGGGACAGAGCTCATCTTCCGGCAGGATAGAACCATTAAGGTCGCCCCTCTCGCCGGCGGCCCTATTCGCACGCTGGTGCCTGGGGGGTGGTGGGGCGAATGGGGCCCCGACGGTTACATCTACGTCACGGTCGACTCCGGCACCGTCAGAGTACCGCGTGTGGGGGGAGAGATTGAGCAGGTCACGCGGCTCCAACGGGGAGAGCGGTACCACTACATCTCCGACTTCCTCCCCGGGGGGAGCGTCGCCCTCCTAACGGTTCAGATGGAGGGCGCGAGCGAGCTGCGGGCCTTGGACCTGGCCAATGGGGACATGAGAACCCTGATGGGGGGAGGGGGAGGGAGTCGGTACTGGGAGACAGGCCATCTGACTTTCCAGACCGGCTCTGCTCTGATGGCGGTTCCGTTCGATCCCGTAGCTTTGGAGATCACCGGCCCCGAGGTTCCCCTCCTGGAGGACGTGAGGGCCGCCTCCATCTCGGAGACCGGAAAGCTGATCTACTCCCTGGGTGAAACGACAACCCCCATGTATGAGCTCGTGTGGGTTTCGCGGTCAGGCGCCGCAGAGCCGGTGGATCCCGGCTGGGCCTTTAACATCGGAGGCTTCTACGCGGGATGGAGTCTGGCTCCCGACGAAAGCCGCCTTGCCGTCCTGGAGTATCGCCGCGAGGGGGAGGACATCTGGATCAAACACCTCCCGGACGGCCCCCGCACGCGCCTCACCTTTTCCGAGGAGGTGGATCGCATGCCCCGCTGGGCGCCAGACGGCCGCACAGTGACCTATGTCGCTCGCCGTGGTGACTCCTGGGGCATCTGGACCCGAGACGCCGACGGTACGGGAGAACCCCGTCTTCTCTACGAACACGCTGGACAGGGCCACCTCATCTCAGGGTTCTGGAGTCCTGACGGGGAGTGGCTGGTGCTCCGGCTCAACGGCGGGCCTGACATGGTGCGGGATATCCTCGCCCTCCGCCCGGAGGAGGACACCGTACCACGCCCCCTCCTCGTGTCGCCTTTCGAGGAGACAGGACCCGCTCTCTCGCCGGAGGGGCAGTGGCTGGCGTACTCCTCCGACGAGCAAGGGATAAACCAGGTCTTCGTACGACCCTTCCCGGACGTGGAGAGCGGCAAGGTCCAGGTCTCCTCTTCCCAGGGTGGTATCAGGCCGTTGTGGTCCAGGGACGGCCGCGAGCTCTTCTTTGTGGACACCGAGCGGAGGATGATGGCGGCCCGCGTCGAGACGGAGCCCACCTTCCGGGTCACAGGTGCGGAGGAGCTCTTCGACATCCCGGAGGACTTCGCGGTTCACGAGTGGTGCAACTTCTACGACGTCACTGCCGACGGCCAGCGCTTCCTGATGGCGCGGGGCGTGCATGAACCGGTAGGGTCCAACCCTTTTGGATTCATCCTGGTCAACAACTTCTTCACAGAGCTGAAGGAAAGGCTGGGGAGATAAGGAACCTCATGCCCTCACGCTCCCTCGTCCTGATTCTCCTCGGAGCTGCATGTGTCTGTGGCTGTGAGCCGACGATAACACCGTCTCGGATCGAGACACTCCATCGTTGGACTTTCAGTGGAGCCACCTGGGCAACGGCCAACTACGAGGTCTCTCCCGACGGAGCCCTGGCCCTGGGCTTCGTGGGATCCGGGCCTCAGGTTGAGCGACAGCTCATTGACCTGAGCACAGGGCAATCGGACCTGGCGAGGCTTCCCGCGGATTTCGATCGTATTGTCGGGGCCAGGTTTTACGGTGAGGACCAGATAGCCTGGTTCGGGGAACGTGGGGATCAGCTAGGTTGGTTCCTGGAAGGACCGAACGGCCTCGTGCCCTCACCCTCTCCGCTCAAAAGGCCGCGCTGGTCACCAGATGGTTCTCGCATCGCCGACAGGGGCGGAAACGAGCTGCTGATTGTTAGCCTGCCAGAGGAGGTCACGAGGTACCGGTTTGACGGCAATGTGCTGGGTGCGGCCTGGTCCCCTGATGGAAGGCTCGTCTATCCACTGATCTGGAGGGAAGAGGAGGGATCTGGAACCCTATTTCGCCTCGAGTTGGAAAGTGGAGAGATCGAGCTCATCAAGGACCCTCCCGATATTGTCCACAGGGGTCCATCACCCGGCATATCCTCCGGTGGTCGTCTCCTCTACATCGAGCTGGCCAGCTCGGGGACACCAGATCCCGAAGCGAGGTTTGACCCTTACGCTGACCGGGACCTCGACATCTATCAGCTCGATCTGGAGACGGGCCAACTCCGAGGAGTGGTAGATGATCCTGGTGATGACGTCTTTCCGATCGTGGCGGACGGCTGGCTGTATTGGACCCATAATGATTACAGATCATCCGTTGTGCTTATACCCGCCTCCGGAGGCCAGTCACGAGCGGTGGTAGACGACGGAGGAATGCCGTAATGGCATCCGAACGGCCGGCGACTTGGCTTTTCGCATCGGGGATCCTGGTTGGCAGATTGGGCACTGAATTTCGATGCGGCCTTTGTTGACCTGGATGAGAACGGGTACCCTGTCTCCAGCAAGGTCCCAATCATCGTTGGATACCACGAGGACTTCACCCCCGTGTGGTCTCCTGACGGCGAATGGATCGCCTTTCATTCTCACCGTTCCGACCGCCCCGTTAGCTCCTATTCTGCGGAAGGGAGCACAGACGACATCTACCTGCGGCGTCCTCAGGCTTCGCAGGAGGATGAGATCAGGCTCACAGATTTCGGCTGGGAGGTGGGAACCCCCGACTGGTCGCCGGACGGCCGTAAGCTCGTCTTCACCTCCTGGTCGAGAGAAGAAGAAGGTGTCGGGGAGGCATGGGTCGTCACGATTGATCCAGCCACAGGCGAGTTGATCAGTGCCGAAAGACTGGTCGTTCCAGAGGGAATCCGTACCGTATCCCAAGCACGATGGTCACCCGCCGGTGAGCTTGCCGTTCTGGAAGATCTCGAAGGATCGAGACAAGCGCTGTGGGTCATGAGCGAGACCGGCTCGTGGGCTGAGAAGCTGTGGGAGTTTGACAGCAGTCCACATGGAGGATTGGATTGGACCCCTGACGGGAAGAGCATCGTCTTCAGTGCCTTCTCTGAGGATCGCATGCAGTTGTTTGGGATTCCGCGCTCCGGTGGTGAACCCAGGCGCCTGAGTACCGACCAGGCGAGCCTTGCGGACCCCCAGGTATCGCCCGACGGTCGCTGGATTGCCTGCAGCCGGGTGGACCATTCCAAAGAGTTGCGGAGAATGAAGTTGAAGTAGCTCAAACCCGCCGAGGCCATCTCCGCTTCCCGGCCCCCCCTGGGCCGGTATGTAGCGGATGAGCTCTCATTCGATTGGGCTGGCCGAATACCTCGCACGAGCTCCGCCGATTGAGCAGGCCCCCTGGTATCCAATCAGGATGGACCAGAGGAGGTCCGAGCGCACGTTGGTTAGACGTGCGCTCGGTCCTCCGAATCCTTCTGGGTGGATGTCAGCATAGGATTTGGAGTCTCCGCGATCCCGGTGTAGCCCTTATCGGCAAACCCTCTGTCCTTGCTCATTCCTTAACCACATCATCATTATGGTTTTCGGTGGCTGACTGGGCTGAGTCGGGCGTTTGGCTCTCCCCGATCATATGAACCTGGGGCTTTACTCTCAGCTTTGGTGTGTCGGGACTGAGTGGTCAGATTCCCCGTTTAGAGGCCAACGTCGGACCGGAATGGTCCGTTGTGCCGGATGCAAGGTTAGTGACCTTCAGATTTGAGACGGGCCCTAGACCTTTCCCGATCAATGTCCCCTCCCACGTGGACACCTTGAGCACCCGATCCGCCAATAAAAGGGATACCAACCGTGGGTGACCAGACGCCGGACTCCAGAGACATCACGAGAATCCTGCAGGAGGCCGACCGGTTCAGCCGTAAGGAAATCCTCGAAAGGCTCGCGCCAGTCGTGTATGACGAGCTCAGGGTGTTGGCGGCAGCACAGCTCCGTGGCGAGCGACCAGATCACTCTCTCCAACCGACCGCACTGGTGAACGAGGCATACCTGAGAATGGTAGGTGGCGGGCAGCCGCCCTGGCACCACCGGGTACATTTCTTCCACGCCGCGGCTGAGGCGATGCGGAGGATCCTCATTGATCATGCTCGCAAACGTACACGGCTCAAGCGAGGTGGAGGTAGAATCAAGCTCCCTTTGAACAACGCTCTCGCCAGTTCGTGGGATCACCCCGACCGGTTTTTGGCGCTTGACGAGGCGATCCGACGCCTTGAAGGGCAGGACGCACGATCAGCCGACGTGGTCCGGCTCCGGTTCTACGCCGGCCTCAGCGTTCAAGAGACGGCCGCGGCACTCGGGCTCTCCGAGCGAACGGTGAACAGGGAATGGACCTTCGCACGGGCATGGCTTCACGATGCCCTGAGCGAAGGGGAAGGCTGAAGGAAGGGGGCGTCATGACGACATCGAATTGGAGCCGGGTCAAGCAGATCTTCCACGAGGCTCTGGAAGTCTCGGGACCGGAGCGGGATCAGCTGGTCGACGGGCTTTGTGGAGACGACGAGGGGTTGCGCTCGCAGGTCGGCGCGCTGCTCGCGGCCCACCACGAGGCGGATGAGCTCCTCGACGCCCCGACAGTCGCTGGGGCGAACGCTGCGGCTTCAGCCGCCAGCGGACTCGCGTCGGCCGCGGCCCCCGAGGGGCCGGGCACGAGGGTAGGCGCCTACAAGCTTCTTCAGCAAATCGGAGAAGGGGGATTCGGAACTGTCTACATGGCAGAGCAGGAGGAGCCGATCCGTCGGAGGGTAGCGCTGAAGATCATCAAGCCAGGAATGGACACCAAGCAGGTGATCGCCAGGTTCGAGGCGGAGCGGCAGGCCCTCGCGATGATGGACCATCCAAATATCGCGAAGGTATTCGACGCGGGGGCCACCGAGACCGGCCGGCCCTACTTCGTCATGGAACTTGTCCGGGGTGTTCCCATCACCGAGTACTGCGACGAGTACTACCTCTCGACCCGAGAGAGACTGGAGCTGTTCAACGAGGTGTGCGGAGCTCTTCACCACGCGCACCAGAACGGGATCATCCACCGGGACATTAAGCCTACCAACGTCATGGTCACGCTCCATGACGGTACGCCCGTACCGAAGGTCATCGACTTCGGCGTGGCCAAGGCCACTCATCAACGTCTGACCGAGAAGACACTCTTCACCGAGTACAACCAATTCATTGGGACGCCCGCCTATATGAGCCCGGAGCAAGCTGCCCTGGGCGGGCTCGAGATTGACAACCGTAGCGACGTCTATTCCCTGGGTGTCTTACTCTACGAACTGCTCACGGGCACCACACCCTTCGATTTGGGGATGCTTCGCCGTGCCGCGTATGCCGAGGTTCTACGCATCTTAAAAGAGGAGGACCCTCCCAAACCCTCGACTCGTGTCAGCACGCCGGGCGACTGGCCGGAGGAGGCCGCCGGAAAGCGGCAGATCGATCCGTATGGACTGGCCAGGATCCTCCGGGGAGATCTCGACTGGATCGTCATGAAGGCCCTGGAAAAGAACCGGTCACGCCGGTACGAGACGGCGGCCGACATCGCTGCCGACGTGCGACGCTATTTCGATCAGGAACCCATTCAGGCGAGGCCGCCGACTTTCGTTTACAGAACCAGGAAGTTCGTGAACAAGCGGGTACGGCCCCTCTCGGCCGCCGCAGTGCTTGTCCTCCTCCTCGGCCTCGAGGGAGTGCGCTCGGCCTGGTTCACGAGTGACGCACCGGCCGTCCGGGGGACGGCGGCGCTGGCCGGGCCCAGGCTACTTATGAC
>JASFVN010000188.1:0-8639 GCA_050049805.1 Gemmatimonadota bacterium | reverse complement strand
TGCCCGGGAGGCCGGGAGGCCCCTGGTGGATGGGCTCGACCTCTCGGCCTTCCGTGGTGAGCTGCACCTCTCGGGCTCCGGCGCGTCATTGGATTCCCTGGAGGCTCGAGGCGAGATCCGGATCGATTCAGCCAGGGTGGGGCAAGCCAGCCTCGAAGGGCTGACCTTCAAGGGCAATCTGACGTCGAGGAAGGGGAGCTTCGCCCTCGACGGAGGGCTTGGAGGTGGGCAAATAGAGGCCCGGGGCGAGGCAGACCTGGTGGAGGGCGCAGCCGCCACCATCCGGGGCAGACTGACGAACGTGGACCTGGCCGCCCTCCTGGGAGATACCGTGCAGAGCGCCGTCTCGGCGGCCTTCTCGGGGAGGCTCGAGTCCGCGGATCCCCTCCTCGCCTCGGGATCCCTGGACCTTTCTTCCTCGAGGTACCTGGCCTTGACGTTGGACTCGGCTTCCATCCAGGCCGACCTCCGAAAGGAAGAGGCATCCCTCGAAGGCACCGGATTCCTTCCGGATTCCGGGGTCGTCCAGGCCTCGGCCCGTTACGAGACCAGCGGGGACGGATCCCGGCTGCACCTGGATTCCCTTGACTATCAACATCTCGACCTGGCCGCACTCTTCCCAGCCCCCGATTCGACGACGGTGCTTTCAACCAACCTCAACGGCAGACTCGTAGGATCCGCCCGCCGGCGAGAACGGGCGTGGGAGGCTCGGGGCACCCTGACCCTCGCCCCCTCCCTCATGGGAAATCAACCTCTCAGCAACGGCCAACTGGAGGCCTTTCTGGACTCGACCCGGGCAGAGGTGACCGTGGAGCTTCAGACGCCGGAGGGAGGCCTGTCCGGAGAGGGCCGGCTGGAAGACATCTTCACGCATCCCACTCTACTGGTGCCGGACCTTCGCTTTCGATCTCTGAACCTGGGAGCCCTTCTGGGGAGGGCCGACTCATCACTCATTCTGTCGGGATCCCTGGAAGGGCGGCTCACCGGAACCCAGCCGGAGGACATGACGGGAGAAGGGGAGCTCAGGCTGGCGTCCTCGCGGATCCTGGGCGTCTCCTGGCTGGAATCCGTGGGGACGATCAGAGCCGACTCCGGGCAGATCCGGGGCGTTCTGGAGGCCGCCGTGGAAGGAGGGGAGCTCCACGCCCAGGTCGAAGCGAACCTGGCCCGGGAACTCCCCACCTACCAGGGGCAACTCTCCCTCCGGCTTCCAGAGCTGAAGACCGGCGGGGCCGGGCAGGACCCCGAAGGGTCTCTCTTTGCTCGTCTCAGGGTCCGGGGTGAGGGCCTCACCCCGGAGTCGGCAGAGGGCGAGGCCGTCCTCGAGGTGGATTCGGCCCGATGGAACGGTATCCCTCTGGAGGAGGGCCGGATGAATCTCGCCATGTCAGGGAGCGAGGTTCGTCTGGACACCCTGGTCCTGAAATCCCCGGCAGGCTCGGCTTCGGCTGCCGGCAACCTCCCCTTCGGCAGCTCGGAGGCGGGCGACGGCCGGGTGAGGTTCCGGGGGACCCTGGTCAGGGCCGACCTCCTGGCGGATCTGGTGGGGGCCGAGATCCTGGCGGTGGGTCAGGCATCCGTGGAAGGAAACGCCCGGGGCCGATGGGAAGAGCTGGAGGTGGAGGCCGGAGCGCGGATTTCGGCCCTCCTCTTCAACGACGTTCGTGTGCAGGGTCTGGAGCTACAGGGAGGTTTCAGCCGAACCGTAGAAGGGGGCCTCCAGGAGGCTTCGGCCCACCTGGCAGTCGATCGGATACGTCTCCCCCTGGCCCCGATCAGACGAGTGGAGGTGGAGCTTGGGCTGGAAGACGGGGAGGAGGTGTCCGTGGAGGCGTCGGCCGTGGTGGATGACCTTCGGGAGGCTCGGCTCTCAGCCCGGGTGGAAGAGGCGAAAGAGCCCTCGGCCGTACGATTGGAAGCCTTCGAGCTTCGGGCGGACCAGGATCTATGGAGGCTTGCTCACCCGGCTCGCATCGATCTCCGGAACGGGCTCGAGATCGACTCTCTCCTGATTGCCGCTGAGGAACAGGAGCTCCGGGCCCGGGGCCGGGTGGCTTCCCGGGGCCCTCTGGATCTACAGGTGGCGTTGGAGGGGTTCGAGGTGGCCACGGTTGCCGACCTTCTGGGTTATCCGACGCTTCGGGGTGAGGTGACCGGATCCGTGAATCTGACTGGAACCGCGGAGGAGCCTGCGGCGTCCTTGGAGTTCCGGGGCTCCATGGAGCCTCCCGGTGCCCCTCCCGGGGATCTGACGGTTCAGGCCCAGTGGAGGGAAGCGAAACTGGACTTTCAAGGTGACCTGGCCCTGGAGGGTGGCCCCGGCGCTCGGGCCCAGGGAACCCTTCCCCTGGATCTCTCGCTTGCCGGACAATCCCAGGGTTTCCTGGAGGGAGAAGTCCTCTCCATGGATGCCGAGGCCGATTCCCTCCTTCTGGCCTGGTTCGATCCCTTCCTTCCGGCCACCATGGTCCGTGGTCTGGAGGGGACTATCTCAGGAGACGTCGAAATCCGAGGTACTCCTGGAGCCCCGTCCCTGGGTGGAGAGATGGCGTTGAAGGGGGCGTCGGCCCGTATCCCGGAGCTCGGAGTGGCCCTTGAGGGAGGGGA
This sequence comes from Gemmatimonadota bacterium, assembly GCA_050049805.1. GTDB lineage: Bacteria > Gemmatimonadota > Gemmatimonadetes > Longimicrobiales > Gaopeijiaceae > JABDNZ01. The sequence goes on along the minus strand of JASFVN010000188.1, from coordinate 6,032 downwards.
GGCCCTTGTGTCTCTGGAGGGAGAGGAGGTCCGCATCGACTCTCTCCGGCTCCGGTCCGGGAATGGGTCTTTGCGTGGTTCCGGAACGCTCACCCTCTCCGGCCCAAGACTGCCCGGATATGCACTCTCCCTTCGGGCCCGTGAGTTCGAAGCCATGGCCAGGAGTGGAGTGAGCGCCACCGTATCGGGAGAGGCGGATCTCTCCGGAGAGGGCACCAGGGCCGCCCTGAAGGGCCGTATTCAGGTGGAACGGGCCGATCTATACCTCGGCGATCTGGTTACCGCCCCCGACGTGGAGCCCGTCACCCTGGAAGAAGAGGACTACCGGGAGCTGGCTCGAGTGTTCGGGTACCAGAGGCCTGGACTCAGGGAGCCGTCCTCGAGTCTTTGGGATTCGGCGTCCCTCGACGTAGAGGTTCGTCTCGGTCGTGCCTCCTGGGTGCGACAGAGATCCAACCCCGAGATGGCCGTCCAGTTCACCGGTGACGTTTCGGTGACCAAGGAGCCCGGCGACTCACTTCGTCTCCTGGGCCGCATAGAAGGTGTCCCCGGACGGAGCTACGTGGAGCAGTTCGGGCGACGATTCACCCTTGCTCAGGGAGAGGTCAACTTCCGTGGTACCCCTGCCGCCACCCAGTTGGATCTCAGGGCCGAGTACGAGGTCCCCTCCCACGACAACCCCGGGGCCCCGGAACTGGTCATCAGCCTGGACCTGACCGGCACTCCGGCAGATCTGGAGCTGGCCCTCGCCTCGACTCCTACCGTGGCTGCTTCGGACATGATCTCGTACCTGGCCGCGGGCCGACCCGCCGGGCAGGTCCTGGGCGGCGGGGACGAGGGTGAGGAAGAGGGCCGCGGTCTGACGGGTGCTGGAGAAGCTCTGGCCCTGGGCCGGATGAGTGCAGCGGTAGAGGCCTATGCCCGAGAGCAAGTGGGTCTGGATGTGGTGGAGATCACCACCGACGGTCTCGACGGCGTCATTCTTCTGGCGGGCCGCTACGTCTCGCCTGAGCTCTTCCTGGGCGTGCGACAACCGCTATCCCTCCAGCGAGCTTCGGGGGACGCCTCGGAGCGGGCTCCGAATCCCGAAGTGGAGGTGGAGTTCGAGGCCCTACGATGGCTCCTACTGAACCTCCAGGCCGGGAGCAGCGATGGTCTCGAGCTCTTCCTCCGATGGAGGATGGGCTATGATTGATCGCTGGCCACTTTCCGCCTTGGCCTGCGCCATTCTCGTCCTTCTGGCGACAACCGCCGGGGCGGAGGCTCAGGCACCTCTTTTTCTGGTCAATGCTCGAACGGAGGTGGCGGCCGTGGAATTCGATTTTCACGATAGCCGGACTCTGGAGGAGGCTGCCCTTCGAGACCAGATCGGGCTCTCGGGACCGACCTTCGGCCAAAAGGTTCGAGGCGTGCTGGCCCACCTTCCCCTGATCTCCCCTCCGGCTCTTGCTCCATTCAGCCCTCCGGAGCTGCTCCGGGACGTAGTCCGCCTGGAGCGGTTCTACCGCCGGGCCGGGTTTCCGGAAGCCTCGGTGGGATACCAGGTCTCCCTCGACACTCTGGCAAACCGCGTGGCGATCACCTTCGAGGTCCGAGAGGGGCAGCCGACGGTTCTGGACACCGTGGAAATCCTGGGTCCCGGCGGCTCGTCCCTGGTGGAGGCCCTTCCCGGCGAGCTTCGAAATCCGTACCGCTCCTTCCTGGATCGGCTGGAAGAACGGAAAGGCGAGCGGTTGAGCGCTTCCCTGGAGATTCAGCTTCGGGATCGGATGGCCAACTGGCTTCGCAATCGGGGTTATCCCTTCCCCGAGGTGGAGACGGAAGTTCCCGACACTTTCCCCCGGGCCCGGCTGGTCCTGCAGGTGGATCCGGGTCGCCGCATGCGAATGGGGGGCGTGGACGTGGAGGGAGAATCGGTTCTCTCCGGCAACGTGGTTCGGAGGGAAGTCCCTCTCGAGGCGGGAGACTGGTATTCCCAGTCCAGATTGGCCGAGGGCCAGAGCGAGCTCTACGGATTGGACATGGTTCGGCTGGCTCGAGTGCAACCCCGGGCCCCCGAACAGGGAGATTCCCTGGTGATGGTTCGAGTCCGCATCGACGAGGGTCGGCCCCGGCTGGTCTCGGGACGCTTGGGGTACACAACGGAGTCCGGGGTTTCGGGCGATGCCTCCTGGCGCCACAGGAACTTTTTTGGGGGAGCTCGGGTCCTGGAGGTCTCGGCCATGGCTCGGACGGGATTCCTGGGTCCCATGAGCTCCGTGGCTCGGCGCTATGGCCTCTCGACCTTGTTGCGGCAGCCCTACTTCCTCCACTGGCGTCTGGAAGGCCTCATCCGGCCCTTCGGGGAGTACCGCGACGAGGTCCGTGACCGGTCGATTGAGAGCGGTTTCGAGAGCTCGGTCCTCTACCGCCGGGGGCCGGACCGGACCTTGACGGTCCGCTATGGATTCACGTCCCGATGGATTCTCGACGCACGGGCAGGGGGACCTCTGGGCTCCGGGGAGAACCTGGCGGAGCTCATTCGTGGTGTCGACACCCTGGACCTCGATCGGCGAACGAGCAGCTTGAGTCTTTTGGCCCGCTGGGGTCGGAGCGAGGATCTCCGAAGACGTCGGTGGGGATGGCGTGGGGAGGCCAGTCTGGAGTTGGCCGGTCCCCGAGTCCTGTCCACTGTGGAATACGGAAAGGTCGCAGGCCGCCTCTCCCTCCGCGTTCCTTTCGGACAGGGATTTCTCTTCTCCACCCGAGGCGGGTTCGGGCGACTCTTTCCCTATGGCGCGTCGGTGCCAGCGCCTGACGGGTCGGACCGCCTCGAGACCTACCTGAGGCTCCGAGATGCAACCCTCACCGCCGGAGGCCCCTACGACGTGCGAGGTTGGGCCATCGAGCTCCTGGGCCCGAAGGTGCCCGACTTTCGGATCTCCGATGACGACACCTCCCAACTCCGTGCCGACCGGTATCTATCCCTGGGGGGACTGGCCCGATTGACGGGCTCCCTGGAGCTGGGAGCCCCCTTCCCCTTACTGGGCCGCCCCCATGGTGTCCATGTCTTTCTGGATGCCGGCCGGATCTGGACCCCGGACGATCGCTTCCTCCCCCGAGAGGAACCACTACTCCCCGGGGAGCTGGATGACGAGGTCCGTTTTGGCACCGGCTTGGGAGTCTCCTTCGCCACTCCGGTGGGTCCGGTCCAAGTGGATCTGGGCTACAAATTGAATCCGTCACCCCTGGACCTGAGGGACCCCGAAGCCGTAGTCCGTGCCCTGGAGGAGGGTAGAGATCTCAAAGACGTACGGGAGCGCGGATTTCGACGCTGGCACCTTCATCTCTCCATGGGAGGAATCCGGTGAGCGACGAATCCGACGGGCAGGACGGCCCCCTTGGGCCTCTCGGCCTCTTGAAAGAGACCATCAAGACCTGGTTGGAGGACGACGCCATCCATTGGGGAGCGTCCCTGGCCTACTACTCCATGATCTCCCTGGCGCCTCTGGTCATCCTGGCCATGACGATCCTGGGTCGGGTAGTGGGTACGGGCCAGGCGGAGGAATGGGTCCTGGAGCAGGTTCGGGTACTCTCGGGCCCACGGGGAGCCGATCTGGCCCGAACCGTCATAGAACAGGCGGCCGGACCCGACCTGGGATCCTTGGGCGCTGTCCTCACCATTGCCCTCCTCCTCTTCGGAGCCACGGCCGTGTTCGCCAACCTTCAGGGGTCGCTGAACCAGATCTGGGCGGTGGAGTCGAAATCGAGCATTCTCAGGAGCCTGGTCCGAACCCGGATCTCGGCTTTTCTCATGATCCTCGCTCTGGCTGGGATGATGCTGGTATCGGTCATCGTGAGCACCGGGCTGAGCTGGCTGGGTCCTCTTCTGGACCCCTTGAGCGAGTTGCTGCCCGTGGTTCGAATCGCCGACGCCGCCACCTCTCTGATCCTCCTCTGGCTCTTCGTGGGGGCGGCTTTCCTGGTTCTTCCGGACGTGAAGATCTCTCTCAAAGACGTGTGGGTGGGCGCACTGGCGACGGCGGCTCTGCTGGTCCTGGGGAAGATCGTCCTGGCCTCCTTCCTGGCCCGAAACGCATTCGCTTCCATGTACGGCACCGCCGGCTCCATCCTCCTGGTGCTCATGTGGGTCTACTACTCGGCCCAGGTATTTCTCCTGGGAGCGGTGTTCACGAAGGTCTGGTCCCGAACCCGGGGGCGCGGGATACGGCCAGAGGAATACGCCGTTCGGGTGAAATCAGTGACGGTGGAGGAGTCCCGGAGAGGGGAAGTCTGATCTATATCGCCATTTCTCACCCCGAGCTTTTTCTGGTGGCCGAGAGCCCGACCTCACTCAGTCCTCCTCCATCTCCGCCTCCACCCGGAGGCTCTCCTTGTCCCGATAGACGGTGGCGAAGGCGATCCGTTTGCCCTTCTTTTTGAAGGCAACTGCACACCCGTCCCCCTGGCAGTCCCCCTCCTCCTCCACCTCATCCCATTCGGGAGCGTGCCCGACGTAGGCCAGGGGCCTTCCGTAGTGCTCCGTCCAGAAGAAGGGGACGTCCTCGAAGGCTTCCTTCAGCCCGAGGATGTTCCGGGCGGCTGTCCGACCCTGCCGGCCCGCCACCACCCAGTGTTCGATCCGAACCCGGCGGTTCAGGCGGGGCTCGGGATAGGAGGCGATGTCCCCTGCGGCAAAGACTCCCGGTTGGGAGCTTTCGAGATACTCGTCGACCACGACACCATCGTCGATCCGGAGTCCAGCGGCCTCGGCCAAATCCGTATCCGGATCAACGCCTACCCCCACGACGACGAGATCCGCAGGAATTGTGGATCCGTCGTCCAGAACCACCGAGTGCTGCTGGAACTCCTCCACGGTCCTACCGAGATGGAAGGTCACGCCTTTTCCCTGGTGAAGGGACAGGAGATAGGATCCCAGCTCCTCACCCAGGACGGTCTCGAAGGGCACGGACTCGGGGGCGACGACCGCCACGTCAAGGCCCCGCTGTTTCAAGGAAGCCGCCACTTCCATCCCGATGAAAGAGGCACCGATCACCACTGCGTGTTTGGCCTCTTCGGCCCGCAGGATGATCTCCCGGCAATCGGCGAGACTCCGAAGCGTTCGGACATGATCCAACTCCGACCCATCCACCGGGAGGGTCCGAGCGCTGGATCCCGTAGCCAGGAGGAGAGCCCCGTAGGAGAGGGATTGGCCTCCCTCCAGCGTAACCTGGCGCCCCTTGGGGTCGATGTCCGCCACCCGCTGCCGAACTCGCTGAATCTCGTGTTCTTCGAAAAACTCCTGGGAACGAAGGGGAATCCACTCTTCCGGCGCCTCGCCCTCCAGGTAGTCCTTGGAGAGGTTTGGACGGTCGTAAGGAGCATCGGGATCGGGATCCACCAGGAACACCGGACCAGCGTACCCCTCCCTCCTGAGGGTTTCAGCCGCCGTGGCTCCTGCGGGCCCGGCCCCCACGATCACCACCGAGTCGGGCTCCTCCCTGGGAGCGCCCCGGGCAGCCAGGCCCTCTTCTTTCAGGGAGTCACCCACGAACACCTTGTCGCCTTTGACCGAGACTTCCCGCCGAAGGAGAGGATTGAAGGCCGGCCCCCCCAGCACACTCCCGTCGGCCATGGAGAAACAGGCATGATGCCAGGGACACCGGATGGTTTCATTCTTGAAGATCCCGTCGGCCAGCGGAGCACCGTAGTGGGTGCAAACGGCATTGAAGGCCAGGACCTCCTCGCCTCTTCGCAGGAGGAAGACCGGAGAGTCCCCCACATGTCCGAAGAAGGGCTCTCCTGCGACGAGTTTTTGCAGGGCAATACCTTCGTTCAGATTGGGTCCGACAGGTGGGGCGGCGTTTTCGCTCATCTCGGTCTCCTCATGCGGCGAGAGGTTGAATTGGAATCATCCACGGTACCCTGGACGCGGGGCAGTGGATCCTGGAAATGACCCCAAATCCCCGGGGGAATGAGGAATTCAATCCAGAGTTCTATCCCTTTCCTCTTCCCCGATAGATCGAACACTTGGAGGGGGATGGATATGGTAG
>JASFVN010000187.1:0-8669 GCA_050049805.1 Gemmatimonadota bacterium | reverse complement strand
CTCCGCCGCCGGGGTTCTCCCGGTCCGCCTGTCCCGGGGCACATGCTACTGCAAGGGAGAAAAGTGACAGGAAAAGGATCAGTCTTGGGAGGTGTAGGAGAGGTCCAGAGACCATGGTCATGGGTTCCGTTTTCGTCAGAAGGCACATCGTTTCCGAACTCGCTCACAAGGTAACGTAACGGTACGGGCACCCATGCGGTCAACGGGATAGAGGTCCGGGATGCCCGGAACCAGAGTTCGCGGCGCCTCCAGTAACGGAGGGCAGTATCCGCCTGTCGATTACCGGCCTGGGCCGGTAAACTAGGGCTCGACAGAGAAAGGTCCTGGTACACATCCAAAGCGTCGAAGGGAACCTGGGTACATCGAATGAAACCTCTCCCCCTACTCCTGATTTTGGTCGTGGCAGCGGTCATTCTGGGAATCGTGATCTGGGGCGATTTTGGCGATAGCCAACCTCCTCCCGGCTTCGGGGATTCGGACATGGCCAGCGGATTCGTCTTCGAAGACCGAAACGGGAACGGAATGCTGGATGACGGGGAACCCGGTGTGGAAGGAGTCCGCGTCTCGGACCAGCGGTCGGTGACCGTCACCGACGGTCGGGGCCGATGGGTCCTCCCGGGGCACGACGAGGCCATCTACTTCGTCGTCAAGCCCCGGGGCTACCGAACAGCTCTGTCCGAGAACAACCTTCCTCTCTTCTACTACGTTCACAAAGACACCGACCCGCTACCGCTGGAAGGCCCAACGGTCCAGCCGACTGGGCCCCTTCCGGAATCCATCGATTTCCCTCTGGTCCGCCAGGCAGAGCCTGATCGGTTCGAGGCGATCTTCATGGGTGATCCGCAGCCCCGGAATGTGGAAGAGGTGGATTTCCTCGCCCACGATGTGCTACCGGAACTGGTGGGCACCGCTGCCAAGTTCGCGGTGGTCCTGGGAGATATCAGCTTCGACAACAAGGAGACCTATCTCCCCTACAACCAGGCCACCGGTCTGGTGGGTATCCCCTTCTACAATGTGCCCGGCAATCACGACGCCAACTACGACGGGATGGATCCCTACCAACACTATGACTCGTGGCGAACCATCTACGGGCCCCGGTACTACTCCTTCGACTACGGACCGGTGCACTTCATCGTCCTGGCCGATGTGATCTACCCGGAACAAGGGTCCCGGTATATCGCGGGATTGGGAGAGCAACAGCTCGGTTGGATCGAGGAGGACCTGGCCCATGTACCGCCGGAGACCCTGGTGGTGCTGTCCATGCACATTCCCCTTACCCCGGCCGAGCAAACCCCGGATTTCGGGCGGCTGTACCAGCTCTTGGGTGACCGCCCCCATACAGTCTCTTTCAGTGCCCATTCCCACACCGTCATGCAGGGGTTCATAAACAGCGAGGAGCATGGTTGGCCCGGGGAGGAGCCCCACCACCATATCGTAGCCGGAGCTTCCTGTGGTCGGTGGTGGGGGGGCGACATGGATGAGACCGACATTCCCAACGCCACCGGATCCGACGGTGTTCCCAACGGCTACTTCGTCCTGACCTTCGACGGAAACCAGTATTCGGCTCGCTACAAGGCGGCCCGGAGACCGGCGGACTACCAGATGGAGGTCCAGGCACCGAGCGAGGTCGCTCGGGCTCAGGTCTCCGAAACTCCGGTCCTGGTGAATTTCTTCGGAGGAAATGAGAGAGCCGTGGTGGAAATGACGATGGGGAACTCGGGGAAGTGGGTGCCGATGGCGTTCGCCCCACAGATCGATCCCCTTTATGCCCGAGTGGTGGAGAGAGAAAGCGGCCAGGGCGCTTCGGTGGCCTACCACATGTGGGAGGGCCGGCTACCCACGGCTCTCCCCATCGGCGGACATCTGATCCAGGTCCGGGCCATAGACCAATACGGGCAGGAGTTCATGGCTTCGCGAATCGTGCGGGTCGTGGAGCATACCCCTGCGTTGGCAGCGGGAGTCGATGAAGAAGGTGGTGGCCACTAGCGGGGGAAAAACAAGAAACTTGATCTCGGTATCGGCTCCCGGCCCCGATTCCCTACCACCCCACTTTGGTCCAGAAATTGATGACACCGCAGATTCGAGGGATGATGTCCCCCTGGACCGGCACTCCACCCGCAGCGAGGCTGGGAAGGTTGCCGGGCATTTGGCCTTCGAACACCTCCTCCGTGTGGTTCCGAAGCTCCTCCGGAACCTCCCAGAGGCTTCGATATACCTCCACCGCGACGATCTCGTCCGGCAGCAGGTTGACGAGGGGCCAATCCAGCCAGGCGGGACCTTCGTCGAAGCGAGTTCGCCGTACAGGACGCCCATCGATCATATAGGTTATGCATCCTTCTCCGAGAAAGGTGCCGATCGTGGGAACAGGCCCTGATTTTCCACTCCATGGACTGTGACCCCAACTCCAGGACAACCAGACCTTGGGTTGATCGCGCAGAACTTCAGCCGGATGGTGCCGAGGCTGGATGGAGTCCACCATCTCCGGCGTGATGAAGAGCCCCCGGTCCCATTCCTCCATGCGGCGGTGGAAGACGTTCCGGCCCCAGGTTGACCGAGCCGTGACCAGGAGGGGCCTGAGGAGGACGGCGTCCGGAAGAACCCGAAACTCCACCGTAAGCGTGTCAGAACGCTCCACCGGGAACGTCTGGGAGGTGGTGGTCTTGTATCCGATCCGTGCGGCCTCGAGCTGATACGTTCCCAAGGCTTCCAGGGTTATGAAGAACGACCCGTCGTCACCAGTGAGCGCCTGGGGGCCCCGGGCTTCGCCGAGAAGAACCGTGATGATAGCTCCTCCCACCGGGGCCTCGTTGGAATCGTCGATGAGATGTCCCCGGATGGCTTGGGCACTGACCGGAGCAGAGGTCAGTAGCGCTGCAGCGAATGCGAAAGCGGCGGTCCTTCCCATGAGAGCACCCTCTAAGGCCGATGCCCGTTTGATTCGAGGGGCCAGGAGCATTCCCTTCCGGCCCAAAATTCCCTACCAGCCCACCTTGGTCCAGAAGTTGATGATGCCGCAGGTCCGAGGTATGAAGTCCCACTGCACTGGCTCTCCCCCTGCGGCAATGCTCGGCAAGTTGGAAGGGGCCTCGCCGTGAAAGACCTCATTTGCAGCTTTGCGGAGCTCCTCGGGCACTTCCGTAATGTGCCGATAGACCTCCACCGCCACGATGTCCTCAGCCTTCAGAGTATTCAGGGGAAAATCCAGCCATATGGGACCCTCGGCGAACCGTGGCCGGCGGACGGGACGCCCGTCAATCATGTAGGAAACGCATCCCTCACCAAGATAAGTGCGGATGTTCGGGATCGGCCCAGACACCCCACTCCAGGGGTCATGCCCCCAGCCCCAGGACAACCAAACCTTTGGCTGCTTCCGGAGGACCTCAGCCGGGTGGCGGCGGGGTTGGATGGAATCCACCATCTCCGGCGTGATGAATATTCCGCGGTCCCAGCTTTCCATCCGGCGAGTGAAAGCGTCCCGACCCCGATTCGATCGAGCCGTGACCATGAGGGGCCGGAGGAGGACGGCATCGGGCAGAACCCGGAACTCCACAGTCAAGGTGTCCAAGGGCTCCACAGAGAAGGCCTGAGAAGTCGTGGTACGGTACCCGATTCTCGCGGCTTCGAGCTGATAGCTGCCGGGATCGTCCAACGTGACGAAAAAGTACCCATCGTCCCCGGTCAGGGTTTGGGACCCTCGGACCTCGCCGACAAGCAAGGTGATGGTCGCACCACCCACCGGTGCACCATTTGAATCATCGATAAGATGGCCTCGGATGGCCTGGGCACTGACCTGAGTGGAAGCCAGCAACCCCAACACGCAGGCCAAGGCAGCGGATCGCAGCATGGTGTGCTCCCTCGGTGGTCGAGTCCGGAGGGGTCCCGCACAAAAACACGGATTACCTGTGCATCAGGTGTGCCAACTCAAAACTCGGAATCGGAGCCCAAAATGCAAGGAACGAAAGCCGGCGGTCTGTCCCCAGCGAAGGACACTCGGAGTCCGGGATCAGGACACCTGCAGCCCGGCAAGGGGCCCTGGCGGTTCTCGTGCCCAGCCCTTCTCTCTTGACGTCTGTATACTTTTCGGTATACAGTTAACGCAAGATGCTGACCATCACCATCGACCGGGGGCTGGTAGAGCCCGTATACGCGCAGGTGGCGAACCAGGTGCGCCAGTTGATCGCATCCGGCTCCCTCTCCCCCGGGTTCACCCTTCCATCCGTTCGCCGGCTTGCCGGTGACCTGGGGGTCAATCTCAACACCATCGCCCGGGCCTACAGGATGCTGGAGGAGGAAGGGTTCCTGGTCATCCGTGGGCGATCGGGGGCCAAGGTCGCTGCCCCGGCGGAACTGGTTGAGGATTCCACGCACATCAAACTCGCGGAGGAGATGAGGACGCTCCTGGCCAAGTTCCGCCAAGCAGGGATGAGCAGCGACGAGCTCATGGAGCTGGTAGAGCGCGAGGTGAGAGCCCTCGACAACAGGGAAACGGAGAACTGAAATGAGCGAGGAGATGGGCGAAGTACTGGTGGTGAACCTGTTCCTGCTGCTGAGGGTTCTCCTCGTGGGCGGAATCTTCCTGATGTTCCCCCGGATCACCCGGAGGGGTCTCTTCTTCGGCGTGTACGTCGGGGAGGGTTTCCAGGGAAGCGACCCGGCCAGGAGGATCCTCAGATCGTGGGACAAGGGCTGCGCCGTTTGGATGGGCATTGCCCTGGCCACCGGGCTGGTGGGAACGCTGGCTGGGAACGCCGTGGCAGGGAACCTCACCGGGACCGTGGTCCTGCTTGTTGGCCTTACCGCCCTATTCCTCCAAACCTATTCGAAGGTGAAGGCACTCCGACCCTCTGGCGCAGGAAGCCAGCCTTCGAAGGCCACGGCCACACTCAAGATCGGAAGTACGAAAAGTGAGACCTTCGCCAAAATCGTCTTGGCGACCTGTCTGCTGGTGGCGCTGGCAACACTGACCTATGCCTACTTCAGCTACCCGAGCATGGGCGAACGGATGCCCACGCTGTGGAGCCTCATCGGCGGAGCCGAGGGGACCACCGAGATCACCTACCTCACCATCCTTTATGTTCCGGGTTGGAACCTGGTCATGGCCCCCTTGTACGCGGTCCTCGGGCTGATGGTATCCCAGGCGAAGCGCTCCGTCAGGGAAGGACCGGGGACCTGGCAGACAACGACCGGTGGGTTGCCGGCCTCTTCTACGTCAACCCAGACGATCCATCTCTCATGGTGGAGAGCCGCTTCGGGATCGGGTATGCCATGAACTGGGGGAGGGGAACCTCTGTGCTGTTCGCGGCTTTCTTTGGAGGTTCCATCCTCACCCTGATCGCCCTGGGGTTCTTCCTCTAGAGGGTTTACCGTCCGGATCCGCGGCTCCTCGACGAACCCAAAGCCTCCACCAGGTTCTCCATGACCCAGATCTCGTACTCACCCGCCCTGTCCTGGAGGCCTACCGTCCGATGGTCCGGCGAGAGGGTAAAGCCAGGAAGACTCCTGTCGGTTTCCCAAAGGCGCTCGGGATCCCCACCTGACCTGGGGATTCTCATCACAGCCGTCCCCTCCTCTTCCCGCAGCAGGAAGAGGATATGTTGACCGTCCAGGGTCCAGTTGAAGCTCCCCACCAGCCCTTCGAGGCTGATCTCCATGAGCTCCCGGGGCTCTCCCTCCGGGAAGGGCAGGACCATGAGCCGCCTATCTCCGGTAGCCCGACCGCCCTGACCGGATTCGGCGAGGCCGAACAACAACTCCGAACCGTCCGGCGAGAACTTCATGGGTCCCGTGAGGTTCGGATGGCTGAAGATCACATCGTCTGCTCCCGACTCGAGATCCCGATACACCAGCTTCCCTTGATGGCCATAAATGACTCCCTGCCCGTCCGGGGTTGGGACCATGCCGATCTCCATCCACCAGTATTGATCCGGGGAAAAGTCAGAGAGGCGGCGGACGTCTCCGCTCTCCACGTCGATGCGGAAGAGCCCAGCCGGCGTCGTCGACCACTCGTCTCGAGGAACATCCACTTCCATTCCAACCGTCAGAATCGAACGGCCATCAGGGGACCAGTGGAGCCCTCCTACGGTGGCCGGGTTGACCTCCCGGGTCAGAACCCGCTCCGCCCCGCCATTCAGGTCCTTCAGTCTGACGCTGTAGCCTCCGCCCTCCTCCCCATAGGCCAGAACCAGAGAGTCTCCGGTGGGGGACCAGGCGAATCCACTATTGTCGTGGTTCCCCAGGAGGGGCTCTGCCCTCTCCAGGAAGACTCTTCCACTTGTCTCGTCGAAGGGAGCAATTTCCTTGATGTATTGGGAAACACCTGCCATGAGGAATAAGGTGCCGTCGGTGGCGAATCCCAACGGGTCCATGTCCCCTACACCCCTCATCAAGGTGAAGGGGATATCCGGGATTCCTTCCTCCGAAATCCGGACAGCCCACAGATCCGGCTGACCTTCGCGGTCACTAGTGAAGAGGACGACGTCCGTTCCCGGGACCCAGCCGATGAGCTGGTCATCCGCGGGGCCGGTCACCAAAGGTCGGGGCTCACCTCCTTGGGTGGAGAGGAGCATGATGTCATGACGGGTCGAGCCCTCCTCCAACGGAAACTCCACGGCGAGGAACTGATTGTCGGGAGAATGGGAAAAGACGGATGGGGGCTCCTGCTCAGGGCGGGGCCTCCAGAGGAGAGTGATGGTTCCATCCTCGGTGGAGATCCAAACGATCTCCATGTCCTTGGTCTGGGGATCAAACCTGTGGGCCGCGATGTGTCGGCCGTCCCAGGACCACGAACCTGTGCCGATATCTCCAACCACCAGCAGCAACCGATCACCGGACCCGTCGATGCCCACCAGTCGGAGCATGCTCTCAGTGTCGTAGTCCCAGTCCGGGTCATCGGCAGGATTCCAACAGTAGGCGACAAGGTCTCCGTCCGGGGACACCTTGGCAGAAATCGGCGTCCCCCTTTCGTAGGAACGCTGTCGGATGACGTCCCGGACCTCTCCAGTGAAGAGATCCCGGATAGCCAGGCTTCCCGTGCTCCAATCGATGTAGACGAAATGGCGGCCGTCCGGGTGGGGGCCTCCGAACCAATCCCCAGAGTTGGCATTACCCTCCCGGGACGATGCGATACGCCGCGTGCCCAGCGTCCTCCCGTCCGCGGGAGGTGGCTGGATCAGCGCTGCAAGCCGGGACCGAGCCTCCTCCACATGCTCACTCTGGTCCGAATAGTCGCTCACGACCCTTCGGTAGGCCCTCTGGGCTTCCTGGCTCCCCAACCGCTCATAGCACTTACCGACCTGGACCAGGGCGTGGGCCGCCAGGGATCGGTTCTCGCCGAACTCCTGGACGATCCGTTCGTAGAGGGCGATGGCAGCCCGGAGATCACCATCCGCCTGCTCCTTGACCAGAGCCTGCTGAAAGAGATCGTGGCCGGTCTGGGCAAGGGCGGGAGTAGGGCCGAGGGCCCAACTGGCGCCGAAGGCCGCCCACATCATCCACGCTGTGGCAATCCAGCCGATTCGCTTGATGTTCATAACATGCTCCTAACCCGGGGGGATGCTACCGCCCCTCTCCTTCTCTCAAAGCCTCCACCAGGTTCTCCATGACCCAGACCTCGAAGGCGACCTCACTGGTGTCATAGACCACTTGGGTGCCATCAGGAGAAAGGGCAAACCAGAGCACCGGATCTTCGGTCTGCCAGATCAGCTCCGCTTCTCCCCCTTCAGCGGTCACGCGCCACAGGGCAGCGCCTTCCCGGCCCTCGGGCTGCCTCTGGAGGAAGAGCAGGTGTCTACCATCAGGCGTCCATTGCATACAGTAGACACTCCCTGGCCCCTGAACCGTGGTCAGCACCCGCGCCTCTCCTCCCGACAGGGGAACCACCATGAACTTCCCGGTGCCCACGAGGACGCCCTGCCTCTCGGTGTGGTGGTCGTTGACAGCAAATGCCACTTCGGCACCGTCAGGGGAGATGGCAAACAAGTTGGTTGCGAGTCCCGACTCCTCATGGAGTACGGCGTCCTCTCCGGACCACCCATCTCGAAAGACCAGCCTTCCGTCGCGGGCGTAGACGAAACTGTTCCCACCACCAGTGGGAACGCCTCCAACCATGGCCTGAGGATCGGACTCGGGTTCCAACAGGGGAAACGCCTTCCCCGTAGACACATCGATGCGGTACAACCCCCAACCCGTGGGGGTTGGGCGGTCCTTCTCCCTGGCTGCGACTAGAATCGAGTTCCCACCGGGAAACCATCGGGGCACGAGGGGATCTAGGCGAGGAGCCAACGCCCTTTCCTCCCCCGTTCCCGGCTCCCTGAGGAACAGTGAAGACTCGAGCCACCCCGGTCCACCCGGGCCCGTTTCCTGCCTTACCAGCGCCAGATGGCGACCGCTGGGCGACCAAGCCGCCCGAGAGATGGATCCCAAGAGAGGTTCGCCTCGATCAGTGTCGATTTGACCGGTCTCCCCGTCGAATGGGGCGACGAAGGCCGCACGGCGCAGCGTGTAGAGGTAGAAAACCATCGAACCGGCGTCGGTGAACCCCAGGGCTTCGATGTTGCCTACTCCACGCTTCAAGGCCACCGGATCTTCCGAAATCTGGCCATCCTCCACACGTACGCCCCAGAGATCCCAATCACCGGACCGGTCACTCAGGAAGAGCACCTCGTCGGTTT
>JASFVN010000186.1:0-8673 GCA_050049805.1 Gemmatimonadota bacterium | reverse complement strand
GCCTGCGCCTCGGAGGAACGGCACAAGGCGGACCCACCCCCTACAGAAGGCCCTCTGGCAGAAAGCCGTAGCCCTTCCGCCGTCGAATCCGCGACAGAACCTCATGGAATTCCTACCATAGACCTGTCAGCCGAGCGCCATCGGCAGGTCACTGTGGACCGTGAAGCGGGCCAATATCTGGGACACCCCACCACCACCCTTCTCGGGGACGGGCACACGATCCTGACTGTCTATCCCAAAGGCCATGGCGGTGGGGAAATCGTATATAAGAAGAGCTTTGACGGCGGGTTGACCTGGTCGGCGCGCCTTCCTGTGCCTCGGAGTTGGGCCACGTCCCAGGAAGTCCCCACTCTTTTTCGCGTACAGACGCCGCAGGGTGGGAACCGACTCTTGTTGTTCTCAGGTCTCTACCCCATCCGAATGGCGACCTCGGAGGACGATGGCGAGAGCTGGTCGGAATTGGAGCCCATCGGGCAGTTCGGCGGGATCGTCGCCATGTCGTCCGTGGTGCGATTGGCCTCGGGAGACCTCGCGGCCTTTTTTCATGACGACGGAAGATTCCTGAAGAATGCCGGCGAGCAGAGCCGTTTTCAGGTATTCAAGACGACCTCGACAGATGGCGGCTCGACCTGGAGCGGCCCCCAGCTGGTGACAGAGCACCCGGAAGCCGACCTCTGCGAGCCGGGGGCCATCCGATCTCCAGATGGGAAAACCCTGGCCCTTCTCCTCCGGGAGAACAGCCGGACCCAGAACTCCATGGTGGTCTTCTCCACCGATGAAGGCTCCACATGGACCGAGCCCCGGGAGCTTCCGGCCAGCCTCACAGGTGACCGCCACACGGCCCGTTATGCGGTGGACGGGCGTCTCCTGGTAACTTTCCGGGACATGGCCGAAGGGAGTCCGACCAAGGGCGATTGGGTGGTTTGGGTCGGCACGTTTCAGGACATCCTGGATGGCGGTAAGGGTCAGTACCGCATGCGTCTCATGGACAACAAGAACGATTGGGACGCCGCCTATTCAGGCTTGGAGCTTCTGCCGGATGGGACCTTCGTTGCCACGAGTTATGGGCATTGGGTCGAAGGGGAGGAGCCCTTTGTAGTGAGCGTCCGCTTCACCCTCGAGGAACTCGATGGGCGGGCGGCGGGCGAAGAATGAAACAAGGACATCCAAGATGGACGAAATAGAAGTTGAGCCTAGTCGAAGCATCGTGTCGCCCGGGGCGATGCGAGGTCTACAGACCCCTGCCAGAAGCCTTGTACTCACCCTGCTCGCCTTGGGAACCTGGTGGAGCCCCCTCACCGCCCAGGGGTTGGGGCGAGGGGGAGGGCAGGGTTTGAACCCCCCGCCACCTGTCCAGTTTGAGCTCGGCTACGCGGCGGATCTCTTCAAACCTGTGCAAGGAGGCCTGTCGCGGGATCCGGTGGCCCTGGACAACCTCGATCTTCTCCTCCACCTGAGTTTGAATCCGCTCCTGGGCTTGCGTGGGACCTCCCTTCGGGTCCATGTCCAGTCGAATCGCGGCAGCCCGGTAAGCTCCGAGGTGGGTAGCCTACAGGGGGTCAGCAATCTGGAAGCACCCAGGGAGTGGAGGCTCTACGAAGCCTGGGTCGGACACCAGTTCGGATCCCCCCGACTCTCGATCCTCGCCGGCATCTATGACGTGAACTCCGAGTTCGAAGTCATTCCAGGGGCCGGGGATTTCCTCAACAGCTCCTTCGGGTTCGGCCCGGAGTACGACCTTGGGGGACCGGAAGGCCCCTCTACCTATCCGGCAACCAGTCTGGCCGCGCGCCTCAGGTGGGATCCATCGACCACTCTCTATGGACTCCTGGGCGTGAGCGACGGCGTTCCCGGCGATCAGGGGAACGGGCGCTTCTCGCTGAGTGAGAAAGAAGGAGTTCTCGTCTCGGCGGAAGTGGGCTACGCCCGAGCCCTTACGGACGTCGCATCGGTATCGGTCGCGGAGGCCCAACCCTGGGGAAGGGGCCGGAGGGCTGCTGCTCAAGGGGGGACGGTTGGAGGTCCGGTCATGAGAGGCACCAGAAGGCAGATCGGACGGGGACGCCAGATCGTAGATGTCAGTGCGAAGCTGGCCTTTGGCGGATGGGCCTACACCAGAGGTTTGGATCCATGGGATCCCAGTGACACAGTGAGCCGGAGCTGGGGGATCTATGTCCTGGCAGAGAAACTTCTGGCCCAGGAAGCGGATGCCACGGGGAGCCTGTCCGGGTTCGTCCGGGCAGGATTGGCAGAAGACCGTGTGAATCAACTGGGCCTGGCCGCGGCGGGAGGGTTGGTGTACCGAGGCCTTCTCCCGGGCCGACCGGACGACATGGCCGGGTTGGGCATGGCCTACGCCCGAAACGGGGATCCCTTCCTTCGGTTCCAGAGGCTGGAAGGCTACCTCCTGGGAGAATCCGAGACCGTGGTGGAGTTGACATACCGAACGGAGCTTGGCTCGGTATTCCTCCTTCAACCGAACCTCCAATGGATTCGAAACCCCGGGATGGATCCCGATGTGGGCGATGCCCTGGTGTTGGGGCTACGCCTTGCTCTCCTTCTGGAATACCCTGGTTCCGGATGAGGCCCACGAGCTCCATCTACCCTCGTGGAACGCCGGAGATCTGAAGGGATCTCGGGCCGAAGCAGCGCCCCGGCCTATTCCGCCCTCAAGACCCGACTTCCCTGGACTCCAGCGGCACGGATGGCCGGGAGGGCCGCCGCCAGCACCGCCACGGCCAGCAGGATGAGGACCATGCTCCCGTATGTGGCCGGGTCTCGGCTATTCACGCCGAAGAGAAGGGACTCCAGGAACCGAGCACTCCAGATGGAGAGGACCGTGCCTCCGGCGATGCCCAGGAGGGTAAGGGCCAGCGTTCGCACCAGGACGCCTCGGACCACGTTCCCTGCCGAAGCCCCCAGAGCCATCCGGATTCCGATCTCGGGCCTCCGCTCCGCCACCGTTTGGGAAAGGACCCCGTAGATTCCCAGCCCGGCCAAAAGAAGAGCCACGGCGCCATAGGTGGCCAGGATGGCGAGTGTGAATCTCCGAGCCGAGACAGCTCGTTCTACCGTGGATTCCACGGTCCAGAACTCCCGGGTGGGCATCTGGCTATCCATCTCCCGGAGGGCCGCGGCTACCGCGGCGGCCGTCTCCTCCACAGAGACACTGGAGCGCACTACCATGTCCAGGGTCCTGAAGTCCGCGACCTGGTGTAGGGGAAAGTAGATCTGGACTCCGGGGCCCAACTCCGGAGAGACGTGGTGTACGTCACGGACCACACCCACGATCTCACCGTCCCCGGCCCACCCGAAGGCCACCTTCCGTCCTATGGGGTTCCCTTCCGGGAAGAGGCGTTCGGCTCCGGATTCATTGATGAGGAAGACCAGGGGGGCCTCCCCACCATCGTCCCAGCTCAGGTTTCGTCCCGCCGCCAAGGGAATCTTCATGGAAGGGAGGTAGCCCGGGCCCACCAGATGGGGGAAGAAGCCCACTCCGGGCTCTCCTTCTCCATGGACCCCGGGTATCCGGAGTATCCAATTCCGGTTCCGGCCCAGAGGAAGGGCGTCGATGAGGCCTACTTCCTCGACGATGGGAATCTCCCCCACTCTTCGGGTAAGGGCGCTATAGAAGGTCTCCACCTCCTCGAGGCTTTCGAACCTCTGAGATGGTCGGATCTGCCAAGCCACGGTGTTGGAAGGATCGAAGCCCAGCTCCACGTCCATGACCTCCCGAAAGCTCCGGGTCAGAAGCCCCCCTACTACGAGGAGCGTGCAGGCCATGGCCACCTCCGCCACTACCAATCCATCCCGAAGCCGCCTTGCTCCCTTCCCGGCGCTGCTCCCCCGGCCGGCCTCTCGGAGGATGGAGGCCTCGTCCCCCTCTGCTATCTGCACGGCTGGGATCAGACTCACCACCAGCCCGGTGAGGAGAGCTACGCCGGTCCCAATTAGAAGGGCCGAGCCGTCCAGTTGGACCTGATCCAGAAGGGGGACCCGCATTCCGGTGGTGCCGGCTACGGCTCCGACGGCCACCCATGCCAGTCCAGCCCCGAAGAGGACTCCCAGGAGGGAGGTCCCGAGACTCTCGAGAATCAGCTGCCGGGCGATCCGGCCCTGGGAGGCCCCGAGAGCCTTCCGGAGTGCCATCTCCCCGGCCCGCCGGGGTGAACGGGCCAGGAGGAGGTTCGAGACGTTGACGCACACGATGAGAATGAGCGTCCCGGCAGCAGCCACCAGGAGGATAAAAGCCGAACGGAAGGGTCCGGCGATGTGTTCTTGGAGGGGACTCAAATGCGCCTCCAGGCCCCAACGGTCCGGCTGCTCCTCTTGCAGGGCCGCCATGATCCCGTCCAGCTCTGCCTGGGCGGCCTGGGGAGTGACGCCGGGGCCCAGACGCCCAAGGATGAACACCTCATTCCCGTGCCGGTCCGTCTCGTCGGAGACCGGGTAGGGGAGGAGGAAGTCCACATGGGTCCCCGGCGTGAATACGGAAGAGAAATCGAAGGAGGGTGGAAGAACGCCAACCACCGCCCACGCCTCGTCGTTCAGGGTTATGGTGGTCCCCACGATCCCGGCATCCCCGGCGAAGCGCCGGACCCAGAACCCGTAGGAGAGGATCAACGCCCGGGGCCCTCCGTAGAGGCCCTCCTCCTGGGTGAAGCTCCGGCCGTGGAGGGGCCGAACACCCAGGACCTGGAGGAAATCGTGGGCTACGGCGAAGCCCACGAGGCGCTCGGGCTCTCCCACCCCGGTAATCGTATAGGCACCCTGCTCGGAGAAGGCGTTGTATCCGGTGAGACCGTCGAAAGACCGGGCCCGCTCCCGGAAATCCCTCAGATTCCCTGACCGGGAGGTCATGGCGGAGAGGGACGTCGCCCGGGGTCCGGTCTGGTTGGCGATCCACACCAGGGCTTCCGGCTCCTCGAAGGGAAGAGGCGCGACGAAGAGGGGTTTCATGACGCTGAACACCCCCGCCGCGGCCCCCACGCCCAGCCCCACGATCAGGGCCGTGAAGAAGGAAAACCCAGGCGCCCGTTTGATGGCCCGGAATGCCTGGTGAATGTCTTCGCCCAGGCCCTGGAGCCGAATGAACCCTTCCATGCTGAGAACTCCAAGTGTGAGTCCGAAGGTTCGATGTGCGGCCCGTGCCGCCGAGAAGAAGAAGGCCTCCCGCCAGTACCACAGCCGGCCGGCCCAAAGGCCCCGGGTCCGGCAAGCCCGGACGAAATCCTCATGAATGTCACCCAGGATGGCCGGACCAGCCGGATCATCCCGTAGCACCCCCTCCAGGATGCGGGTGGCGAGGCCGGGGGGAACCGTCTTCATGCCTCGTCCAGGACGGGCCCAACCCCGTCGAAGAAGGTGACCAGGACATCCCGGGCCTTCCGAACCGCCAGCAGCCCGGCCCGCGTCACCTTCAGGCGCCGCATGGGATGGCCTCCCCGATCCGGGGTGTCGCTGGGCTCCAGGTCCCACTCCAGAAGACCCTTATCGGTGAGACGATCGATGGTCCGGTACAGGGCCCCCCGGGTCACCTTCCGACCGGCGTTCTCCTCCAGGTCTTCCCGGACCCGGTTGGCGTAGGCGCCGTCGGACTGCCGAAGGATGGAAAGGAGGACCAGGAGCTCGAACTCACCAGTCTTTTTCATTTGACGTCCTGGATCAGGGGCAGCCGGAGTCATGGGCCACGCGAAGCCTACTTTTTATGCTTCGACGCCTGGAAGGGGCAGAAGGTTGCACTGAGGGCTCCTGATGCGAGTTCTGCAGTCCCCCTGCAAAATCCGCACTCAGTGGGGCGCACTGATCCTGAAAAACCCCTGAAAACACTGGGAATTCCTGTGGCACCGTTGATGCATTCACTCTGAGTGGGCGCCCGGGCCACACCCGGAGCCTCACTTGAAAGAGGACGATTTCAAAGAGGTTTTACGATGAAGACGAAGAAACTCTGGGCATTCCTGGTTCCGGTAGTCGCCGGGGGCGGGCTTTACGGATTGGTGGGTCAGGGTTCGGATGACGGAACCTCCTACCGGTTCGCCGCGGTGGAGAGGGGAACGGTGGAACAGGTGGTTGCCAGCACGGGAACCATGCAGGCTACAGAGACGGTGGAGGTGGGGACGCAGGTCTCGGGCCTGCTCTCCGAGATCTATGTCGACTTCAACGACCGCGTGGATGAAGGACAGCTCCTGGCCCGAATCGACCCGACCATCCTGCAGCAGGAGGTCCGCTCGGCAGGGGCCAGCCTTGCTCGAAACCAGGCCGAGTTTGACCAGGCCAGCCGAACGCTGGCTCGGGCCACAGAACTCTTCCAACAGAAAGTGGCGGCCGCCTCGGACCTCGAATCCGCCCAGTACCAGTACGACGTTGCATCGGCCTCACTTGAACAAGCTCAGATCGCCCTGGATCGGGCCCGGCGCAATCTGGAGTACACGGAAATCCGAGCCCCCATCGACGGCGTGGTCATCGAGCGGGCCGTGGAGACAGGTCAGACCGTGGCGGCCAGCATGTCGGCCCCCGTCCTTTTCGTCCTGGCCGGAGATCTCAGCGAGATGGAGATCCTGGCCTCGGTGGACGAAAGCGACATCGGCCTGATCACCACCGGGCAGGAGACCCAGTTCACCGTCCAGGCATATCCAGAGGAGTCGTTCCGCGGCGAAGTGAGCCAGGTGCGACTCCAGTCGTCGGTGACGGAGAACGTGGTCACGTACGACGTGGTGATCGACGTAGAGAACGTCGACGGCAGGCTTCTGCCGGGGATGACCGCCACCGTGGAGTTCATCGTAGCACGGGCGGAAGACGCGTTGAAAGTCTCCAACTCGGCGCTGCGGTTCTCCCCCACCGAATCCATGGTGGCAGAGTTGGCTGAGTTCAGAGAGGAAAGGGCCGGCAGAAGCCAGAACCGCCCGCCGGAGACAGCCCCGGGAGAGGTCGCTCCGGACCAGGCCTACGCAGGAACAGAGCCTCTAGAACCAGCAAATGCTCCGCGGCGCGGGCAAGGCCCGGGCGGTGAGGCCCAGTCCCGCCTCTTCTTTCTGGACGAAGACGGCAACCTGGCGACGTTGCCGGTACAGACAGGAATCACCGACGGGCAGAGCACCGTGATCGAAGGGCCCGGGGTCTCAGCAGGTATGCAGGTCATCGCCGCCGTGACCTCCAGCAGCTCCGCCTCCGCCGTGGCTTCCAACCCGTTCCAGTCCCAAAACGGAAACCGGCCCCCGGGCCCCCGAGGGGGGATGTAGGAAGGTGACGACGATGAAGACCAAAGACAGGCCCAGGATCATTCAGGCCAGGAACCTGATAAGGACCTATCAGATGGGAAGCGCCGAGGTTCGTGCCCTTCAGGGAGTCGATCTGACGGTGGACGCCGGGGAGATGCTGGCCATCATGGGAGCGTCGGGCTCCGGAAAGTCGACCCTTATGAACATCCTGGGATGTCTGGATCGACCCACCGGCGGCACCTATGAGCTGGAGGGGATCCGCGTCGACTCTTTGAGCAAGAACGAGCTCGCGGAAATCCGGAACCAGAAGCTGGGGTTCGTTTTTCAGGGGTTCAATCTCCTTCCTCGAACCACAGCGCTGGAAAACGTGGAACTCCCCCTGCTCTACGACCGCACGGGCCGAGAGATGAACACCCGGGAGATGGCTGCGGCTGCACTTGAAAAGGTGGGGTTGGGCGATCGGATGGACCACGAGTCCAGCGAGATGTCGGGAGGTCAGCAGCAGCGCGTAGCCATCGCCCGGGCCCTGGTCACAAATCCGGCGGTGATCCTGGCCGACGAACCCACCGGAAACCTGGATACCCGAACCTCCCTGGAGATCATGAGCCTTTTCCAGGAGTTGAATGAAGATGGAGCCACGATCCTTCTCGTGACCCACGAGCAGGATATCGCCGACTACGCGCAACGGATCGTCGAGCTCCGGGACGGACTGGTGATCAGGGACAAGAAGTTGAGCATCTCACGATCGGCGGCCACCGACGTTGCTGCCTACCGTGAGTCGGAATTGGCAGGTGCGGCATGAAAAACCAGGTTCTACTCAAAGTGGCGGGCCAGAGCATCCTGAAAAACAAGATGAGGACCCTACTCACTATGCTGGGTGTGATCATCGGCGTAGCTGCCGTGAGCGTCATGGCCGCCGTCGGCACCGGGGCGAAGAGCCAGATCGAGGACCAGATCCGAAACCTGGGCACCAACCTCATCGTCCTCACTCCGGGCTCCACCACCCAGGGTGGAGTGAGCCAAGGGGCACAAAGCTTCAACCGACTGACGGTGGATGACGTGGAAGCACTGGACCAACAGGCCTTCCTCCTGGCCGGCGTGTCGCCCATCGTCGCCTCCCGGGCACAGATCGTGGGCGGGAGCGGGAACTGGGTGACCTCCACCGACGGAGTGGACGCGGATTATACCACGATTCGTGACTGGCCCCTGACGAGTGGCGTGTTCTTCCAGCAGGAGGACGTGGTAAGCAGTCGGAAGGTAGCGGTCCTGGGGAGCACGGTGGCGGAAGGCCTGTTCCCTTACGAGGATCCCGTCGGGCAGCAGATCCGGGTCCGAGATGTGCCCTTCACCGTCATCGGTGTCCTCCAGTCCAAGGGCCAGACGGCCGACGGCCGGGACCTGGACGACGTAGTCCTCGTTCCCTACACCACCGCGCAGATCAGACTGTCCGGGCGCC
>JASFVN010000013.1:0-35494 GCA_050049805.1 Gemmatimonadota bacterium | reverse complement strand
GGTCTGGAAGTGGCCTATCACCACGGGAACTACCTGGACCTGGACCTTTCCGACACCTTCGACCTCATAATCCTCATCTTCGGTGACTTCTGCCCCCTGGGGCCGGGACAACGGAGATCTCTACTCGATGATGTGAAGGGGTGGCTCAATCCCGGCGGGCGGTTTCTGTTCGATGTTTCGTCTGAAGCTTTGTTCGAGAGTCTGGAGGAGTCCTCTTCCTGCGAGGAGGCCCCCGACGGAGGGTTCTGGTCTCCGGCCCCCCACTTCGTATTCACAAAGCGGTTCAAGTATACGGCCGACCTTGCGTACCTCGATCGATACCTGGTTGTGGAAGCGGCCCGTCAGCGGGAGTTCTTCAACTGGATCCAGTGTTTCCGCCCCTCCGGCCTCCAGGAGGAATTGAAAGAGGCGGGATGGGGGGTGGAGACGGTGTTGGGTAACGTGGCTGGAGACCCCTTCGATCCGGGTGAGCGGTTCTTCGCCGTGATTGCCGAACCAGATCCATAGGATCCGCCGCAGGACCCACTGCGGGGATTCCTTGGGAACCGATGGTCGGAGCTGAGAGGAGCGACTCCTGAGCAAGCGAGTGCTGATCCTGGGAGCTACGGGGACCCTCGGGCAGCCCGTTGCCAAAAGACTCCTGGATCGCGGTTTCGCAGTCCGGGTCCTGGCCCGCAGCCCCGAAAAGGCCCGGGGCGTCCTTGGTGCAGATGTGGAGATTGTGGAGGGTGACTCCACCAGCTTCTTTCACCTCGAAAGGGCCATGGAGGAGTGTAACGCCGTCCATGTGAGCCTCCCCACGGAGTCGGAGCTCGTGGCGGTAGAGCATCTCGTGGGCTTGGCGAAAGCCGGGTCGGCAAGGGATCTCCAAAGGATCTCCTACGTCTCCGGAACTTCGGTTCGGGAGGAGAACCGTTGGTTCGAGGTGATCGATGTAAAGATGCGGGCGGAGGAGGTCCTGGAACATGGCGGGATCCCCCACGCGGTGTTCTGTCCGACCTGGGTGATGGAGGTCCTGCCCAACTTCGTCCGGCCTGATCGAGCGGTGATGATCGCCGGGAAAGACCCACCCGGATTCCATTTCTTCGCTGCAGATGATTTCGGCAGGATGGTGGCGAGGTCATATGAAGACGACCGGGTTGTCGGAAAGCGCTTGTTCATCCATGGGCCGGAGAGCGTTACCCTACCGGAGGCGGTTGGGGCCTTCCATGAGGCCTGCTTCCCAGGAGTCAGGCTCATGCGCCTGAAGCCCTGGCAAGCCAAGGTGGTGGCGAAGGTCACACGAAACCCATCGCTGGCCTATGTGGCCCGGTTGATCGCCTATTTCGACAAGACCGAGGAACACGGGGATCCTGCAGAAGCAAATGCTCTTCTGGGAGCTCCGACAACAACGCTGGAGGAGTGGATCGGGAGCAAGAAAGAGGCGTTAACCACTTATTCGGCCGGGTGAGGCACGCCGGACGTCGAATTCCGTTTCGGCACGCGCCGACACGACGGTCAGTCGGACCGGGTGACACCGGTCTATCAGAATTGATGTGAGAGCTGAGAATATGAGCGACGGGAGCAGTGAACGAAAAGGGATGAAAGCAAAGCGCACTTTCCTGAAGGTAGGGACCTGATCAGAAACCTTGATCAACGTGCTTGATCGAGCTTTCGGACATCCGCTTCCTCTCGAGGAAAGGGCAACCGCACCCTTCGCTGGCGGGATCATGCAGCACGGGTATCAGTGCGGGATGATCTGGGGCGCGGCACTGGCTGCGGGAGCCGAAGCTTACCGGCGTCTTGGTCCCGGGGCCGATGCCGAGGCCGCAGCCGTCCGGGCGGCCCAAAAGGTGGTCCAGTCCTTCCGCAAAAGGCATGACGAGATCAACTGCTTGGAGATCACGGATCTCGATCAGTCGTCTTCCACCTGGGAGATGATCAACTACTTCATCCTCAAGGGAGGAACCGTGGGTTGTTTCCGCATGGCCTCCTGGTATGCCCCTCGAGTGTTGAAGGCTGTGGAGTCGTCTTTTTCCGAGGATGGAAAGCCAACGCCACCCGCCCCAGTGAGTTGCGCTGCCCTCATGGCCCGAAAAGCCGGCATGTCGGAGTGCCGCTCGGTGATGGCCTCTGGCCTGGCGGGTGGCGTTGGCCTGTGCGGGGGCGCCTGCGGGGCTCTCGGCGCCGCTGTCTGGATTCTTGCCATGCGAATCGCCGAAGTGGAAGACGGGAAGATCGGCTTCAAGGATCCGCGCACTGTGGAACTGATCGATACCTTCCTGGAACAAACCGGCTTCGAGTTCGAGTGCTCGAAGATCACCGGTCGGTGCTTCGAGGACGTGGATGATCATGCTGCCTATCTTCGGAATGGGGGTTGCTCGGAGTTGATCGAACGATTGGCCTGGGAGACCACAACGTCGTCCAGGGGTGGCTCCCCAGAGGACGTCGAGGATTGATTGCAGAGCCAGATCGTCGAGGTTTAGAGCACCCTCAAGCCGAAAGGGCCCTCCCTCTCTTCAACTCCTCATCGAAGGCGATGAGCTCGAAATCGTCCATGTAACCTAGGCGGTCAGGGTCGTAGAGGTAGCGATCCAGTCGGTCCTGCCTCGCCATCTCCCTTTCGAAGGCTTCGACTTCCCGCTTGTCCGATTCTTCGGGCGTGTCGTCGCTGGCGTAGACGATGTCGCCGACCTCTTGTGTGTCGAGCTTGAGTTTATCCCGGACGACCTCGGCACCCTGAAGGGGGCGTAGGATTTCCGGGAACCGGTACCGCGCTATGCCGTCCGGCGTTTCTTCCACTTGCCCGTCGAACTCCGCGGTCAGGCGTTGAAGCTGTTCCCGAAAACCTCGATCCCAGCCAAGCTCAGGGGGTAGGTTGGCCTCGGCGTCATCCTGCTTCACGGCCTTCTTCCGCCTTCCGGATGGGAGCAACAGGGCCTTGGCCCGCTCAACTGTGCCACCTGCTGTGACCCATTTGGGCCCCCCCGAAGTAAGCGAGGCCTGGAAGACATGAGCCAGAAGGATCTTCCTCAGGTTCCTCTCCTGCCTTCGGCGGTTCCGGCGGCGGACGCCGGCGGATCGGAAAAGAGGAATCAGGAAGAAGAGGGCGCTGAACACGGCTGGTATCCAGACCAATCCGATCCAGGCCAAAAGCCCGCTGAACCCGAGTTGAGGGAAAATCACCCAGGGGGCTGAGCAGGCGGCAGCCAGGTTGAACCCGTTCATTCCGGCGATGAGGGCGTTGGATTTCCCCTCGTTGCCGGTCAGGGATTCGGCGGGCTCCAGCCGCCTCCACGCCGGATCCGGCTCCCTCTCCGTGACCCGGCCTTCGGCACTCAGCATCAGTTCAGGGAAGATGTAGACCAGGCCACCGTTAGGCGTGACTCTGACGTCCCCGTCATAGGCAGCCATGAGCCTGGCCATCTCTTCCTCGGCTTCTGAGAGATGAAGGCCGGTGTGCTGGACCAGTTCGGTGGCAGTCAGAACTCCCCGGCGGGCCCGGATCAGACGGACTACACTTCTGTCCCTCTGACGTTGGGTAGGCCGCGGCACGTCCGGACCGAACACGAAGGCGAAAACTCTTTTGATGAAGGGTACCTTCTCTTCCTTCCCCCTCCTTCCGTATCGACGCTCCCATCTGTGGCCGTAATACGGGCGGCGCCAGCCCCATCCGGGCCGCCAGAAGAAGTACCAGAACCAGAAACCGGGTAGCCCTCTTCCGCCACGACGGCCGCCCAGATCGAAGCCTCGGCCGCGTCCGCGCCCGCCGCCCCGAGATTGGCTTGCCACCAACGCGGCGATGAGGAGGGCGACGAACACCACGAAGTAGACCACCAGCATGAGGACGATCCAGACTTTGAAAGCTTCCCGAAAGACTGCCCAACTGCGCTGGGCCAGCCGGCTCAGGAAGGGATCCTGGTGCCGATGGAGAAGCTTCGGATCGAAGCGATAGACGAGGGCCCCGCTTTCCCCTACCTCCAGGTGCCCTCGGCGGCTTTCAAGAAGATCCTTGAGGGTGACATCGACCTCGGCCCGGGGAAGGCCGGTGTCGGAGACGACATCCCCCACGGTGACTCGGCCCCTGGCCTTCCGGAGGGAGGCCAGGATGGGGCCGGCGGGACGAGACGAATCGGACACGGCTCGCATTTGCTGGTTCATGGGAATGAAGTACCCGACCCGTTGGGCCGAGATCCTCGAGAGGTGTAAGCACCAGTTGGCGAACCATATGGTACTGTCCCCCCTCAGATCAACCTTTCATGGCTTCGCGGAAAGGGGCACATTGAATGCTGCGTCTGAGGATGTGGGTTGGGTTGGACCATCAGGCCGGATTGGCCGACGGGAGTGAGAATGTCCGAGGCAGTCGCGTGTCCATTCTGTGAGTCCGAAATCCCTCCGACGGCACAGAAGTGTCGGCACTGCGGCGAATGGGTCAGCCGAGAATGCCTCTCCTGCGGGACTCCGATCAGGAATCAATGGGCTGCGAGGGGGTTCTGCGCGGATTGCGAGGGTAAAAGGGTTACCGGATATGCCGTCCAGCCGGCACCGGGCACTCAACCCATTCCTATGTGGCACGGGACCCGAAAAAGCCGAACCTTGGCCGTGGGCTTGTCTCTCGTATTCGGTGGCCTCGGCTTGCACAAGTTCTACCTGGACAAGCCAGGTATGGGCGTCCTCTACATGCTTTTTTGCTGGACCGGGATCCCGTCTCTCGTAGGACTATTTGAAGCGGTGAAGTACATCCGCATGGACGACGAAGAGTTCCTTCGCAGGTTCTATCGAAGGGAGCTGTAGGTCGTTCGTCCCCCCGGGTTCGACAGAGAGTAGAAGGGCCCAGGCATTCCGCCTGAGCCCTTTTTCGGGAGCACTTCGACACTGACCCGCCTCGCTATCTCCCGCCGGAGCTCCTTCTGGGGGATCTGCACTGGACCCACTGCCGGGGCGATCCGGTTTGCGGATCGATGGGCAAGGTGGCGCGGTCCCGAGGCACCGGGTCCGGGTCCTCCGAGGCCGCATAGGCCAGCATGGCCGCCAACGTGGCGTTGTTCTTCAAGTCGTCGAAAACAATTTTGTCGTACGTGTCCCGGTTGGTGTGCCAGGTGTACTGCCGATACTCGTCGTAGGCCGACTGGAGCCGGAACGAAGGCGCCCCGGTGCAAAGGAAAGAGACGTGGTCGCTTCCCGCGTTGTTCTGGCCACCCGGGAACTCCAGGGTGATGTGCCGGCTGATCTCCTCGGGAACCTGGGACACCCATCGAGCGATGTGTTCACCTGCGTAGAGGAGCCCCTGGGCCTCGATGCGCTCGATCCGCCAGGTGCCGTTGTCCTGGTTGAAGGCTGCCTGTAAGCCTTCCATGACCTCCGGGTGGTCCTCCCGGAAAGTGCCCGAGCCGATCAGGCCCATCTCTTCTGGCCCCCAGAGACCCACGATGATAGTGCGCCGGGGATTCGGATAGGCGGCTTTCAGAATCCGCATGGCCTCCATCATCATGACGGATCCTGTGGCGTTGTCGGTGGCTCCCGTGGCGGAATGCCAGGAGTCGAAGTGGGCACCTAGGAGTATGTACTCGTCAGGAAGTTCGGTCCCCCTCATCTCGGCCAGGACGTTGAACTGGGGAACCTCCCCCAGGGCCTCAGCCTCGATGTTCATCCGCATCCTTGGTCCCTGACCCTTCTTCGCCATTCGGAAGACCATCCCATAGTCTTCGCAGCTCAGGTCCACGGAGGGGACATCCCGAGTGGGGGCTCTGAAGACCTTGTTCACGCCCCATCCGCCGGACCAGGAGGACTGGACAATTCCCACCGCACCGGCATCTACGAAACGCTGCACGGCACCACGGCCGCCTGAAAGGGACAGTCGTCGGTCGTAGGTATTTCGTAGATCCTGCCGCTCCCGGGCCAGGCGCTCCACAGTTTCGGGCGTGGCGTTGCCCTCCATTTCGGCTGGGGCCCGGCAGGTGGGCTCCGGAGCCGAGACCAGGACGATCTTCCCCTGAACGGAAGGAAGCCATTGGGCTGCATCGGCCTCGGACGAGAATTCGGGGAGAACCACCACCTCGGCCTCCATGGGGCCATCGGTGCCCGGACTCCAGGCCAGGAGCTCTGCCTCCAGGGTCTGGACCCGGGGAGCGACGAGATCGACATGGGTGATTCCGGACTGCCATCCCTCCCATGTTCCGTACACTTCCTTTCGAGCGGGTACACCCCACTCCTCGTATTTCGCCAGAGCCCAATCGGCGGCGGCGTCGAGGTTGGGCGATCCGGCCAGGCGGGGGCCAATGAAGTCGGTGAGATACTGGGCAAGATCCTCCGTCTGGGATTGCTCCATGCCCAGGGTCCACATCTGCCGGATGACCGGGTCGTCGTTCCGGAAGGCCTGGGAGGTGGCTGGCTGGACGGTTGCCAGGGCTGCGGCTGCCGCCATAGTGGCTATCGAAAAGAACCGTACATGTCTCATTCCAACTCTCCTCTTGTCCTGCTTCGGTCCCAAAACCGGAAAACGAACGTGGGGCGGGACGGAAGGTACGATGCCCGGAACCGGTTTGCACTGCTGGCCGGCATGGTGCCCCGAAGCCGCCTGGGGCCTATTCTTCGATTGCAGGTGGGATGCTTCTTTCCGCCTGATGATCGGCCTATCACCTCTCGAGCACCAAGGATGCCGACCATGGCTCGCTTGAACGAATCCTGCTCTCGCTTCCTGAAGCTCCCCCTCCTGATCTCTTCTTTGGCCTTCCTCACTGCCTGCGATGCTGGGGACTCGTCGCAAGCCGGGACTCGCCCTGCCATTTCGCCTGGCCATGAATTGGGTACCGTGGAGGGTGTGGGTTTCGAGACTCCGGCCTCGGTTCTTCATGATGAAGCGGTGGACATCTACCTGGTGAGCAACACCAACGGAGAGCCGTTGGCTCGGGACGGTAACGGGTTCATTTCCCGGATGGATCCCAGCGGCCGATTGATGGGTCTTCGCTGGATCGAGGGTGGGAAAGACGGTGTGGAGCTGAACGGACCCAAGGGAATGGCCATTCTGGGGGACACCCTCTTCGTGGCGGACATCGACTGTGTTCGCCTCTTCAATCGGAGATCAGGTGACCCAATGGGCTCGGTATGTCCGGAGGGGGCTCAGAATCTCCACGATCTGGCTGTGCAGCGACGCGGCCCCCTCTATGTGAGCGACAGGAGCGGAGCGCTCTTCTCCATCGAGGGAGATGGGAGTTGGTCCGAGGTTCTTCGGGGCGATTCACTGGGTGAACCGACGGCCATCGCCACCAGCGTTCGGGGAGTTTTTGTCGCAGGGTACCAGAACCGCAGCATCTCACAGCTCTGGCCCGAGGAGCTGAAGCCCTTCGTCAGGGGAAGGAACTGGAAGCTGACCGGCTTGGCCATCACGGAGGACGGCTCCTTCGTCTTCTCCAACTGGGCCGACTCGACTCTCCTCTTTATCCAGGCCAGCAGGGGCGGATCCAGGGGGAACATCTTCACTCTGCTTCAGGATGTTCCCACCCCGGGCGATATCGGCTACGACGGGAAGCGGGACCGGATCCTGGTTCCGGTACTCGAGCAGAACCGTGTGTTTTTCGTGGACCTCTGGTCCTCCCAGGACTAGTCTCTCCGCAAAGCCTCCGTGGGACCTACGCCTGCAGCTCTACGGGCAGGGAGGTAGCTGGCCAGGAGAACCACACCCGTCAGAGAGATGGAAACGATGCCATACGTCATGGGATCGGACCCCCGGACGCCGAAGAGCAGGGACGCCATCAGCTGTGATAGTGCCAGAGCGATCCCTATTCCGAGGGCGACGCCTACCGAGGCCAGAAGTCCGGCCTTCTTCAAAACCATCCGCCTGACCTGAGAGGGAGTGGCACCCATGGCAAGGCGAATGCCCATTTCGCGGGTCCTTTGGGATACCAAGAATGAGATAACGCCGTAGACGCCCACCATTCCCAGGAGCACCGCCAGGGCGGCAGCCATCCCCAGCAGGGTCATGGCAAAGGAGGTCTGGGCGATGGATCTGGCGAAGATCTGGTCCAGGGTACTGATACTGGAAAGGGGAAGATCGGGATTGACCGATCCTACTGCCCGACGAGCTTCGGGTAGGACGTCCGTGGCGGGGTGACGAGAGGTGCGTACCACATATCTGAGGCTACGCTGGGTGAAGACTCCCGATCCCCACAGTCCTTCCATGGCGAAGGGGAAATAGACGATGGATGGAGGGTCTTCCCTCACCCCTCGGGTGCGAACGTCCCCTGCGACCCCGATGATCTCCTTCCAGGGCTGGTAGTCGGCCATTCGGAATCGCTTTCCGATGGCTTCCTTCGGGTCTGGCCAGAATTCCCGGGCGAAGGTTTCACTTACCACAGCCACGTGGCGGCGCTCCAGGACATCGACCCACTCGAAAGATCGACCCACCTTCAAGGGGTTCTGCAGGGTCTCAAAATGCCCGGGCGTGATCCAGTTGAGCCGGCGCAGGGGGTTGGGGTCTCCTTCGGCAATGGGAAAGTCCTCCATGAACAGGTCTTCCCAGGCCTGCCAGGGTTCCATGGCTACGGATGCCGCCGCACTGGCCGAAGAGACCCCGGGGATCTCGGCGATCCGTCGAAGGATCTCTCGGTGGGCTCGGGCCACCTCCTCTCCTACGGCTGCTTCGGTTCTTGGGATGGAGATGCGGAAGGTGACGACTTCCTCGGGGCGCTGATATCCTGGAGGTACGCTCCTCAACGCGAGGAAGGTTCTGACCATGAGTCCTGAACCCACCAAGAGGACCAGAGCCAGAGAAATTTGAGTTGTGGCGAAGACGTTCCGGGCTCGGATTCTCCCTCGTCCGTCCCCAGCCCCGCAGCTACCCTCCTGGAGCGGGCTTGCGAGGGAGCTTCTCTGCACGCGGAACGCGGAAACCAGGCCGAATGTCATTCCTGTGAGGAGGGTCACCGATAAGGCGAAAATAATGACGACGGGAGCCAAGCCGATCTCATCGATCCTGGGGAGGGACGGGGGAGCCATTCGGAGAAAGGCTCGGACACCTGCGTAGGCCAAGAACACCCCGACCCCTCCTCCCAGGGACCCCAGAAAAAGACTGTCTGTGATGGCTTGCCGAGTCAGTCTCTCAGTGGATGCCCCAAGGGCTTTGCGGAGAGCCACATCCCTGGCTCCGCTTTCGGCCTTCACCAATAAGAGATTGGCGACATTTGTGCCGGCGATGAGCAAAACCAGAGCCACAGCGCCGAACAGGACCCAGAGGACACTTGTCGCATCTCCCACCATCGCCTGCTTGAGTGGGGTGGCTATGGTCCGAAATCCTCTCCTTTCCAGCTCCTCCAGGGGGATGCCAGGGTACAGCTCACATGCCAGGGGTGTCAGCTGGCTCAACTCAGCCGTGGCCTGGTCCGGGGTGACTCCAGGTTTCAGTCGGGCGATGCCGGAGAAGCTCCAGTTTCCCACTCCGACGGTCTCCCTGTCGAACCGCAGAGGCAATATCAGGTCCGGTGCACGATCCTGAATCCTCGTCCCCGGTGGCAAGATGCCCACGATGGGGCGCTCCTCTCCATCGACCCGAATGCTTCGGTCAAGGATGTTCGGGTCGGCTCCGAATCGAGTCCTCCAGTAAGCGTCGGAGAGGATCACCGGGTTGAAACCATCCGAATGGGTGTCGTCCCGTGTAAAACCTCTACCTAGAACCGGATGGAGGCCCAGAACGGGAAGGAGGCCCTCGGTCACCGACATGGCTTCGACGCGCTCGGGCTCGGCCAAGCCGGTCACGGTCCTGGTCAAGCCTTGCCAGAGGCCTATGCCCGCCAGGGATCGGGCGTGTTCTTCATATGTGAAAAAGAGGGCTGGTCCGATGGGCGTCGAGGGTGCCTCGATTCCGGGCATCGTGTGGTTGAGCGCCACGAGATCTTGCGAATCCGGGTAGGGTAGGGGCTTCAAGAGCACCCCATTCACTACGGTGAAAATAGCGGTCGCTCCACCTATTCCCAGAGCGAGCGTGACAATGGCCGCGATAGACAGAACCGGGTTCTTGAGGGATGTCCGAAGAGTGAGGCGGAGGTCCGACCTGAGGTCGTGGACCCACCTGACCCCCCAAGAATCGCGGGCCTTTTCCTGTTGCCGGAGGGGCTCGCCAAAGTCCCGTAGGGCCTGGCGTCGGGCGGCCTCGGGGGTCAGGCCTGCCTTCATCAACTTCCGCACCTCCATGTCGAGATGGAACCCCATCTCTTCTTTCAGTTCCCTTTCCATTCGGGAAGGGAACAAGATGGCGTTGATGCGGAACCGGAGGTTGGATAACCAGCGCATGGGAGTTCCTTTTGGAGAATCGGGGATCATGAGATGGCCATGATTCGGGCCACACCCTCGGCGAGGCGGTCCCAATGCTCGGCCTCTTCTCCGAGTTGCCTTTCGCCGGCTCGCGTGAGGGCGTAGTAGCGGGCCCGCCGGTTATTCTCCGTGGTCTCCCAGAACGACCGGATCCAACCCTCCCGCGTGAGTTTGTGGAGAGAGGCATAGAGGGATCCCTGGTTCACATGTAAGGCATCCCGAGAGATCTGCTGGATCCTCTCGCTGATTCCCCATCCGTGCATGGGCTCCAGGGAGACGACCTTCAAGATCAGCATATCCAGAGTGCCTTTGATCATCTCAGGCTTCTGTTTTCCCATCTTATTCCTCTCTGGAAACAGGAGGAGCGTTGTTAAGTGAGACGCGGGCGTGTGCCAAAAGGTTTGAAGGGGAGCTCGGACGTGTGAAGGAGGCCGATGTGACCCTGACTCCCCCGGCGGACTGGCAGGCCGGAGACGGATGCGCGAGCTGGGCGGCACAGAAGCTTCACGCCTGCGTCTTGCCGGGGAGTAGATCAGTCGCATCTTTCCTGTCATTCTACCATATCTCTCGGCTAAGCTGGAGGATGTTCCATGGCCGCGCGCTTCGGTTCTTCATTTAGGCTCCACAGATTCCCGCTTTTCCCCCTTCAACAGCTGGTGCCAGGCTTTCGGACTTTGGTTGGGGGCGCCCTCCTACTTCTCTTCTTCCCGGCCGTGATCCAAGCCCAGAGGGGCTCGGCTTCCGAGTCTCTTCCAACGATTGAAGCCCACACAGAGGGTATGACCCATATCGACGGGTTCTTCCCGTTGTACTACGAGGCCGACCACGACCGGATATTCATGGAGGTGTCCCGGTTCGACACCCAGGTGCTACATATGACCGGTCTCGCGGCCGGCCTGGGCTCCAACGACATCGGGTTGGATCGAGGTGGGGGATCCGGATCACGGGTGGTCACTTTCGAACGCCACGGTCGAAAGCTGATGATGGTTCAGCCCAACCTCGGGTTCCGCGTGGATAGCGAGAACCCGGCTGAGGTTCGGGCGGTCAGGGACGCCTTCGCCCGTTCGGTCCTTTACGCCTTCGACGTCGTGGCCGAATCCGATGGGCGAGTCCTGGTGGACCTCACCGACTTTGTTCTGTCCGACCAGACCCAGATCGCGCGCCGGATCAGTGGCTACCAATTCAACAGGGATCGGAGTTCCATCTATCTGCCCATGACCCAGGGCTTTCCCGAGAACACGGAGATCGAGGCCGAGCTCACCTTCGTTCAGGGCGGCGGGACTTCGGCCGGCGACGGCCGTGGTGGAAGTGGCGGTTTCTTCGAGGGTGTGAGTAGTGTGGCGGCAACGGGGGCAGCTGCCAGCCTCCGGGTCCACCAGTCTTTCGTGAAGCTCCCCGAGGAGCCTATCGAGCCCCGGGCCTGGGATCCTCGGCAAGCCCTGGGGGCCCATACCTGGGTGGACTATGGAACCCCCCTCGGTGAGGATATGACCAAGCGGGTGGTTCGGCGTCATCGGTTGGAGAAGGTCGATCCTTCCGCGGACGTAAGCGATCCGGTGGAACCCATCGTTTACTACATCGATCCGGGCGCGCCGGAACCCCTGCTGTCGGCTCTCATGGACGGGGCGAGATGGTGGAACGACGCCTTCGAGGCCATTGGTTATCGAAACGCATTCCGGGTGGAGCTCCTTCCAGAAGGGGCAAGCTCGCTGGACGTTCGCTACAACGTCGTGAACTGGGTTCACCGGTCCACCCGGGGATGGAGTTCGGGAGGAAGCGTGGTGGATCCGCGGACGGGTGAGATTTTGAAGGGCACGGTAACGTTGGGCTCCGGCAGAGTCCGGCAGGACTACCTCCTGGCCGAGGGTCTCCTTTCTCCCTACGAGACCGGCTCCGAAACTCCGCCCGAGCTGGAAGAATGGGCTCTTGCTCGGATCCGGCAGCTCTCGGCTCATGAAATCGGCCACACCCTCGGATTCGGCCACAACTACTATGACAGTGAGCTGGGCAGGATCTCCGTCATGGACTACCCGCATCCCTGGGTTACGCTGAATCCCGACGGCACGTTGGATTACTCGGAGGTCTACGAGGTCGGCATGGGTGAATGGGACTCCGTGGCCGTGGCCTATGGATACCAGGATTTCCCGGAGGGAGTGAACGAGGAGGCGGCCCTTCAGAGAATCCTGGATGATGCCTGGGAGAGAGATAATCGGTTTCTCAGCGGTGACGCGAGCATCCACCCCAGGATCGACATCTGGTCGAATGGTACCGACGCAGCGGCCGAGCTGGAGCGGATGATGGCCGTCCGTTCGGCCGCCATGAGCCGTTTCGGAGAGAACGCCATCAGACTGGGTCGCCCTCTCGCCGAAATCGAAAGGGTCCTGGTACCCCTCTACCTCCACCACCGCTATCAGATCGATGCGGCGGGCTCCGTCATCGGTGGGGTGGACTACATCTACTCCTTGCGGGGGGACGGTCGAGACCCCTTCGAATACGTGTCCGGGGCAGATCAGCGGGAAGCTTTGCGGGCTCTGCTGGGTGTGCTGGATCCCTCGGAGTTGGCGCTTCCAAGGGAGCTGATCGACCGACTTCCGCCTCGGCCGCCGGGGTTCCGAGGGGACCGGGAATACTTCCCCCGGTGGACAGGTGGGATGTTCGACGTGATTACGCCGGCAGTGGTTCTGGCCGACCACACGGTCCGGAACATCCTGGATGACTCCAAGGCCGCTCGCCTCATCGAACAGCATGCCCTCGATTCGACCATTCCCGGGTTGGGTCAGGTCATCGATGAGGTGTTTTGGTCGGTGTTCGGGGCGTTGCCCGGCGATGAGTATGAGGCGGAGATCAGCCGGGCCGTGGAATGGGTCGCGGTAACCCGGGTCATGGGATTGGCCGGGAGCGCTGCCATGCCCCAGGTCCGGGCTATCGCCCTCGCGAAACTACAAGAACGAAAGGACCTTCTGGACGGGATGATGGCTGGCGCCGATGAAGACGAGGCCGCCCACTATGCCCTCCTATCGGGAACCATCGAACGGTTTCTGAAGGATCCGACCACCATGCCGTCCGTACCGACGGCCCCGGCAGCTCCCCCGGGAGCACCCATCGGATCCTGGGCTCAGGACTATCTGGCAGGGTCGGAATGGATCACGGAAATGGGGTTCGGAGTGCAGGCAAACCCCTGGCTGGAGGCTTTCGATCTGTCATGGGATTGGGTCCCCTGGGGGTGAGGGGGCCTTTGAGAACATCCATTGCTTTCGAGATAGCTCGCAACATTCTCTTGGGAGCGACCTTGTCGCGGGCGCGACCTTGGCTTTTTCGTCTCCTGGTTTTTCTCACGGCGATGTCCGCATCGGCGTGTCTGCAGGATACCACGGCTCAGGCGGTTCAGGGCGATTTACGGCTACTGGAATTCCGCAGCGAGGTCTTCGGAAATACCCGGTTCCTTCGCATATGGCTTCCACCTGGTTACTCCGATTCGACCTCGTCATCCCGGTCCTATCCGGTTCTCTATTTGAACGACGGGCAGGATCTCTTCGATTCCTCCACAGCAAACTACGGATCGGCTGAATGGCAGGTGGACGAAACTCTCTCCCGTCTGATGGAGGAGGGGGAGATCCCAGAGATGATCGCGGTGGGTATCGACAACGGGGGCCGGCGAGGAAGGATGAGGGAGTATCTGCCCTACCCAGACGAGTACCTCCAGCCCCCGGAACCCGACCCCGTGGGCTCGTTGTATGGCGAGTTTCTCGAGGCCGAGGTGTTTCCGTTCGTGGAAAGCAGGTTCCGGGTCAGGACGGACGGGGCGGGTCGGTGGCTCGGTGGAAGCTCCTACGGCGCTCTCATCGCTTTGCACGTAGCGGTGTCACGGCCCGGTATCCTGTCCCGATTACTTCTGGAAAGCCCCTCATTTTATGTGGATGACGACCATGTATTGCGGGACGCAGAAGAGGCGGACCTCGATCTGGACCGGGTCTATCTGGGGGTGGGGACGAATGAACTCGGCCTCGACGGGTGCCCGGAGCACCCGGACAATGCCGCTGCGGTCCAAGGTGTCCAAAGGCTTTCACAGATCCTCTTGGCTGGAGGGATGGAAGCTGGCCAGGTGCGGGTTAACATCGAGGAATGTGCAGGGCACACCCAAACCGCCTGGGCCAGACGATTCCCTGCTGCCGTTCGATTTCTGGCTGGGGGTTAGAGGCCAGAGATCCTGACCTCGAAAAGGTCCTGCCAATATTTCCCAGTGAGGAAAAAGACATCCCGGGCGGGGTCGTAGGCGATCCCGTTCATCACCGCATCTGGATTGGCCCGCCGCCGGGCAGCAGCCGAGAGGTTGAAGCCGTTCAGTTCTCCCGAAACCCTTCCAGTATTTTTTTGGATCCGGACGATGCGAGTGGTCATGAACACGTTTGCGAAAATGTGGTCCCCGATACACTCCAACTCGTTCAGTTGTGAGACGGAGAACCCCCCCTCCGTCACCCTGATCTCGTCCAAGACTTCGAAGGTGACGGGATCCCGGCGGGTCAGGCGGTTCGAGCCATCGGACATAAAAAGGGCTTCGCCATCGAAACACAGCCCCCAACCCTCCCCGTCGAATTCGAAGGTCCGTTGGAGCTTGAGGGAGTCCAGATCGTACACAAAGGCCAATCCTGCCTTCCATGTCAGCTGGTAAAGCTCCGACCCCACCAAGGCCAATCCTTCGCCAAAGTGGTCGTCGGATAGCGGTGTGGCCTGGATAATCCTCCCTGACTCGGGGTCCACCTTGCGAACGGTCGATTTCCCGTAACTTCCGGTACTCTCGTAGAAGAATCCGTTGTGGAAGACCAATCCCTGGGTGTACGCGAGTGAGTCGTGGGGAAGGGTCCGAAGGATCTGATAGCCGATGGGTTGGGCGCCCTGGTCACAAGCAATCAGGGCCAGGAGGGCGAAAAAGGGTGGAAGGGCGGCTTTCTTCACGCGTGGCTACTCGCTGTCCCCTTTTCGAACTCGAGCGGTCAAAATCCACACCGCCCCAATCAGGATGAAGAAGAATCCGCTATACCATCGACGGAGGCCCCCGGCAAACACCAGGATGAATACTCCCAACCCCAAGAACACGATTCCGAGGATGTAGCTGAGCTTTTTCATTTCAGTGCACCTGAATGGGGATCGATCTTCGAACCCTTCCCGCCGTCATGGACACTATTCTACCGAATGGCAGGGAGGCAAGGCCTTCGCGTTGAAACTTTCGGCCTTGTTGAAGATCGAGTGGAGTCCGATTAGATAGCGAGGGTTCTTCAGGCGCAGTAGGGGTGCGCCGACGCAGTCGGCTGGATGAGGACGGAATCCGTAATTGATTAAGCCAAGAGAGGAAGGCTGAGGATGGCAGGCAGAGTTGCTCTGGTCACGAGTCTCTTTCTTTTCTTGCTCTTTGGCGGGCCTGGTTCCGCGGCAGCCCAGACACCTGTCGAGAGCATGACTGTGGAGCTCAATGGGTTCGAGATGTACCTGGAGACCATGGGGGAGGGGGAACCCCTTCTGCTGGTTCACGGTTGGTCAGGCAACTCCGAGTACTTCAAACCCCTCATTCCGGAGTTGGCCGCTCACTATCGTTTGATCATCCCTGAGCTCAGGGGCCACGGCCGGTCGACCAATCCAGCGGAGAGCTTCACCACTCGGCAAGCCGCCGAAGATGTGACCGCTCTCCTGAAGAGGCTGGACATTGGCCGGGTCAGCGCCATCGGTGCAAGCGCGGGAGCATTGATCCTGATGCACATGGCGGTGGAGGAGCCAGACGTCATTCAGCGGATGATCCTGGTGGGATCAGGAACCCATTTCCCTCCCCACTGCAAGGCCAGCATGGCTGCCACCGATGTCGATGCGTACCCTGCGGAATGGTGGGACATCATGCGGAGCCGTCATCCCCGAGGGGATGATCAGATCCGCGCGATTGCGAACATTTTGCCCGAGCTGGCAGCGGCGGAGGGGGATGTAGCATTCACTTCTGAGACTCTGGCCTCGATTCAGGCCCCGACCTTCATCGTTCACGGAGACTCGGACTGGTGCTTTCCGCCTTCTCTCGCAGCCGACATGCACGAGGCCATCCCGAACTCATGGTTGTGGGTCATCCCGCAAGGGGAGCATGTTCCGATCCTGGGCGACCGGGCGCCCGAATTCCTGCGACTCGCCATGGAGTTCCTGAAAACGGAAGGCGGTTAGTTGCTGGGGTAGGTGCCGAGTTCGCCCAGTTGGCGGTCCCCTGCGAGCCATCCTCCGGCCGCCTCCGGCGTCGGCAATCAGGACCTCGAGGTTCATTTCGGGTGGAGCCATTGCTCGGATTCGACTGGCTTTCAGAGCTGGCCGGACTCCTTCCGGTATTCTCCCCTCGATCTTCACCCGCAAGACCGCGTCCCGGGGGACATCTGCGACCGTCGCCCGAAGTTCGGCCGAAAGAGCCATTGCGGTCCAAGGTGCTTCGGCACCGGCCTCTGGACAGAGCTCCCGTAGGAGCATTGGCCTAGCTGGCAAGGGGACGAACTGATGGCTTCCGAGCCGACCCCCCTCTTGGTCGGGTTCCACGTCCACCAACACGTACCCTTTCTCCTCTTCGGATTCTGCGAAAGCGGTGCGCTCCACCGAACCCGGATAGAGGACGGGAGTCTGGAGGGCCCGCCCCCTCAGATCATGCCGGAGGATTTGGTGACGGTGGATATGCCCCGATAGGATCGCTGCGAAACCCGAAGGGAGATCGGTGCACCGGATCACATCATCGGCGTTTCGGAAGGTGAAGTCCGAAGGTCCCACCGTAGCCCCTTCGACACAGTGGTGCATGCAGAGGAGTCGAGCGTCCGCCTGTTCGCGATGCCACCCGCTCTTCTCCAGTATCTCCGGAAACTGATGCCGTATGTACCGACGTTCGTAAGGGAAGCCGGTCAAAGCCACGCGCCGGCCCCGGACATCGATCACTCGTGTCTCGGGACGTCGGAAGATGTGCAGGTTGGGATGGGCGGCCAGGTGTTCGTGAGGAATTCGTGATCGCTCGTGGTTTCCGGGAACCACGAATACCGGGACTCCGGCATCGGCTACCTCGAGGAGTCCCCGGAATGCCTGGAATACCAGGGAAGGAGGGACCCGCGACCGATGGAAAAGGTCGCCGCCGTGGACCACCAGATCGGCTGACCCCGCCAAGGCGGGCTCGAGGGCCTTTTCGTGGTTGGCCAGGAAGTCGTGACCCCGTCTGCGTCGCTTCACTCGCGGCCTCGTTGGCAGGTCGAACCCCAAGTGCGAGTCGGCCAGAAGGAGGATTCGGACGGAGGCGGGAGACGCGGGCATGGCGGTTGTTGTGGCCTGGGGCCTCGAGTTGGGCGCATACATCAGAGGCTGGAAGATACGACTTTCGGTATTTATTCGGTAGGGGACGTGGATGCCATTCCTTTCCTCAATCCTGCCCATGGATGGCTCAAAGACCCAGGGTTGTGCCGAAGCGCCTCAGATGAAACGTCGCGATTGGGGGTCCGAACCTTCGATTCCCGAAAAACATTTCAGCTGAAACGGCCCAAGCAGGGCTCCTCTTTTCGAGGTCCCTAACAACGTTTCAGCTGAACGAATTCGCCCTGGGCCGAAGGCCGGAAAATCTGACTGTTCTTGGCTTCGGGAGAATCCCCCCCGTAGAATTCCAGGGTTCACTCTTGGCCAATCCCGACGAAAAGGTCACCTGCAATGGATCGTGTTTTCCGGAATCTTCTTCTCCTCGGCGTGGTCACCCTCCTCGGGGTGTTTCTCGGTCTCTACCTTTCGAACCAGAACCGCAGAACCAAACGAATGGAACCGATCCTGACCTCTGCAGAGGCTGAGCAGACAGAGGAAGGGACTCAACCGCCAGCAGCATTGATCGAGAGCTTCGACGGGCTCGGGTATGGTTTCGTGGGGCCTCACGGGCCGTCCCTGGGCCGGAATCCGTCGGACAACAGCTTGGCGGTAGGACCGGACCATATCGTCCAGACCGTCAACTCACGTTTGGCGATCTTCACGAAAAAGGGCGAAAGGTACGACACCACCGGCCGGCCCCTCTATGGAGCCGTGCCGACGAACACCGTGTTCCAAGGTTTCGGCGGCACCTGCGAGGAGAGGAACAACGGGGACGCGGTGGTCCGGTACGATCAGCTGGCAGACCGATGGCTCATCGTCATGCCCATATTCCGACGGGGTGAAGTCCGTCCGGACCAGCCGGAGTCTTGGGCCGCCCGCCCGTCGGCATATTTGAGCCCTCCCGGGGTCGTGGGCCAGCCCGGCCCGGCTGCCGAACTCTTCGTCCCGGACCCGTGGAACCCTGAAGGGCCCCAGCCCGAAGGACCCGCCCTCCGCACACCGCCCCAGCGCCGTGAAGGTCAAAGGCCTCCCGAGCCCCAGGGCGTCTTCTCCATGTGCTATGCCGTGAGCACTGGGCCAGACCCCATGGGTTCGTACTACCGCTATGAGTTTCTCCGCCCTCTCTTCCCTGACTACCCCAGGCCTGCCGTTTGGCCGGACGGTTACTACCTACCCACGAGCACGGGGGACGATGTCGTCCAGAAGCATACGTGCGTGGTGGATCGGGCCCGGATGTTGGCTGGGGAGCCCGCCACCGAGCAGTGCTTTGTCGTCGATGGAGTAGGGTTTTTGAATAACGCTGATCTGGA
This sequence comes from Gemmatimonadota bacterium, assembly GCA_050049805.1. Lineage (GTDB taxonomy): Bacteria > Gemmatimonadota > Gemmatimonadetes > Longimicrobiales > Gaopeijiaceae > JABDNZ01. The sequence continues at coordinate 16,556 of JASFVN010000013.1, read as the reverse complement.
CGGGACCATTCTCCCGCCTCCCGGGTCGCCCAACATCATGATGGCCACCGGGGGCACCCAACTGGACAGCATCTTCTCCGACGACGGGATCTATGCCTGGCAGGTGAGTGTGGACTGGGAAGAATCTGAGAACTCGAAGCTCCTGGGCCCCGAGAAGATCGGAGTGGCGCCCTACCACTACCTGTGCGACGGACAGCTCACGAACTGCGTTCCCCAGCGCGACACGGATCAGCGCCTGGATTCCCAGGGCGACAAAATCATGGCCCGGTTGATCTATCGGAACCTGGGCGAACGGGAAGCCATTGTGGGCGTCCATTCGGTAGCCACGGAGGACGGCGGGGGAGGAGTCCGGTGGTACGAATTCGGAGTGACCCAGGATCGGAGCCTCTGGCTTCGCCAGCAGGGGACGTATGCCCCGGCCGCTCCGGCGGGAGCCTATCGGTGGATGGCCAGCCCTGCCATGGACGGGGTAGGGAACATCGGCATCGGCTATTCCTTCGGGGGGGCAGAATTCTACCCGGGGCAGCGGTTCACGGGGCGCTTGGTCGACGATCCTCTTGGGGAGCTGACCATGAAGGAAGCGGTGTTGGTGGAGGGCGAGGGGGCGCAAACCAACACGCTTCGTTGGGAGGACTATACTCAAACGGCCATCGATCCCTCCGACGACTGTTCCATCTGGTACGTAGGGGACTACTACAAGGAGGGTGCGGAGACATACTCCACCCGGATCGGGGTGTTCAGGTTGCCGGGGTGTGGGGGTGGGTAGACGAATTCCCCGGCCCACGAACCGACGTGGGCCGGGGAGGTGTTCCTGGGAGCCGAGAAGATCAGGGGAACTTGATAAGCACCGTTACCTCGTCCAGGAGGGGGCACGCAATGAAGGGAGTTTCGCTCACTGGATAGGCCGTTGGGCTCATCCTCACGGGTCCGCCACTGAACACGTACTTCTGGTAGGTATCCGGCCCCTCACTCACCTCTTCCGGCCCGGAGACGGTGGTGTATCCAAGCTCCCCTCCGAGCACTTCATTCCCTATCCCGAGCCAAATCCAACCCAGGTCGGGGTCTCCCGTGTCATAACCGATGGATATGAAGTGGTCGGGAGATTCTTGTCCCAGCTTCTTCTTGTTGATGAGGATTCTGGTGTTTATGAAGTCCTCTGGGGCCGGTGTGCTGCCGGGTCCGCCGGAGGCCATCCACATAGCGCCAGCCAGGGCCAGCAAGGCGGCGTCGCTGGCTCCCCCCGGGGCGACTCGGCAGGGTCCATCGTCGAGGTCGAACGTGGGGTGGGTCAGGATGAGGGCTGAGTACACCGCGCTGGGACCTGCCATGTCGAGCTTATTGCGGTTGTTCACCTGGATGGACCGGCCTTCCTCGGGCCCACCTACAAGACCTCCACCCGCCGTAAGTTGGAGCCAGACCGTTCCGGTGTTCGAGTCAGGATCATCGCCTCCGTCATCCTCGTTGCACTTCGGCCAGGGGAGCGTCGAGCCTTCCGGGCATTGAGGCTTTCCGAACAGGGCAGCCGGATTGTCGGGTGAGATCGCCTCGTCTGGCGCCACCACTCCGGAATCCTGGCAGGCGACCAGGCCAACGATGACGGGGGCCACTAGTGTGAGAAGAACTTGTCTGACCTTCATACTTCCTCCTTCCTCGGCGCTGAAGCGCAGCTCGTGGTTGTCCGATTTGCCGCTGCAAAAGCCGCTGCCTTATTCCACACTGCATTCCCGCTTGTGGAGCGTGGGTGGACTTCCGCACTTCTGCTTCTATTCGGTGCCGTTCTGCTCCGGGATCGGTTCTTGTGACGTTAGCCTTCGCGGGTTAGGTGTGAATTATCTGGCAGATAACCAGGTTGAATGTCATTATCTGAGGGATGATTCGATTTCATGCTCTCGGGACCCTGGATCTGGTGGACAGCACGGACGGGCATCAGATCCTGTCCGTTCTCGCGCAGCCCAAGCGCCTCGGCGTGCTCGCCTACCTGGCCCTCGCGTCCCCTAGAGGCAACCAACAGCGAGACACTCTCCTGGGAGTCTTTTGGCCAGATTCCACCGAGAAGAGAGCGAGGAACGCCCTTAACCAGACGGTATTCGTTCTTCGACGGGCGTTGGGGCAGGAGCTGTTCTCGACCAATGGTGATAACGGAATTCAGATTAACCGGGATCACCTCTGGTGCGATGTATGGGCTTTCGAGGAAGCCCTCGGGAAGGGAGAACAAGAGGAGGCCCTCGAGCTATATCGGGGGGATTTCCTCAACGGCTTCTTTCTGCCGGGATGCTTGGAATTCGAGCGGTGGGCCGAATCGGAACGATCACGGCTTCGGGATCAGGGCACGGGGGCTGTTCTCGCCCTTTCCCAGGAAATGGCACTCTCAGGGAATCCTGTGGGGGCGTTGGGCTGGGTTCGCAGGGCCAGGGAGTGGGCCCCATACGACGAGAAAGTCCTCTGCCGCCAGATAGAGCTGCAGCTCTCTCTGGGTGATCGTTCCGGGGCGACCAGGGAGTTCGAAGCCTTCTGCAGTTGTCTCTCGACGGACTTGGGGCTGGAGCCGTCGGACCGGATCAGGGAGGTTCTGAATCGGCAGCCCCCGGCGGCGGATTGGTGGCCTGGAAGGGTGGGCGTGCACGACCCGGCGGGGGATTCTGCAGAGCGGGCTCTCCTCTCAGGCCAGCTTCCAGGTAGGGCCCGCCGTCGGTTCTCTCTCTCTCAGGTGATTCTCATCGCCTTCATAACCTGTTTGGCCGGGATGGGTGCAGCCCTCTCGATCCCGCGCATGTGGTCCGGGACCATGGCTGCTGTCTTCCCTGATGACCCTCCAGAGGGTGTTCCGAGGACGGTACTGGTGCTCCCGCTGGAGAACGCTACCGGGGACCCAACCCTGGATCCAGTGGGTCCTTCGGCTGCGGAAGAGATCATGCTGGAGTTGGCATCTTCGGGCCTGGTGAGCGTGAGGCCCTCTCATGCGTATCCCGATCAGCTGGACACGACGGGTTTTCAGCCGGCATCTCCCGGGGAGCTGGCCTCCCTCGCTCCATCCCTGCCTGAACCCGATTTCCTTGTCACCGGCAGCTATACCATCCGGGGAGGTCTCCTGGTAGTCCAAGCAAGAATCGTGGATTCAGGCTCCGTTTCCATCACCCTGGCCGTGGACACCGTCCTGGGGTCTCCTGCGGATCCCGGGGAGGCGCTGCAGAGGATCAAGGGGGCTGTTGCCGGGGGCATGGCCATGATTCTGGACCCCTACCTCGTGGACCTCGTCGGAGTGGCCACGCCCCCCCCCAATCTCCAGGCCTATCAACTGGTTGCCGATGGCCTGCGGTACCTTGATCGTACGCGGACGACGGCAGGCGACCAGCAAGAACAGCGGGAATTGCTGGAAGCTGCCGAGGGGGCTTTTTTGAGAGCAGCTGAGTTTTCCCACAGGTTCACTCTTCCCCTCATCTTTGCCCTCTGGTCCTCACCGTTCCCGTCCGATTCCGTTCTCCAGGTCCTTCGATCTCAACGCGACGACCTGCCTCAGTGGGAACGAGCCATGCTGGACTATCACATGGCCTACCAGGCCATGGACTATGGCGGCCAGTACGAGGCAATGAAGCTCGTCGTTGGCTTCACTCCGACTCGACAGTGGAGGTCCCGTCTTGCCGAGGCGGCGGTTCGGTTCAACCGGCCTGGAGAAGCCCGGGACCTTCTCTTGGAATTGGAAAAAGACCGGGATTGGACGGCGGAAAGGCCTCAGTTCTCTCTCTGGTTGATTGAAGCAGAGTTGCTTCTTGGGAATCAGGAGGGAGCCCTCGAACACCTCGAATTCGCCCTCGCCCAGGAGCCCGACAATCCTCGGCTTCTCGCTCATCAGGTTTGGATTCTGGCCGGTTTGGGCCGAGAGGAAGAGGCGGTGCAGAGGGCGACGGAGCTTCTGGAGTCCACCGGACAAAAGGGGACGCGGTATCTGCGGTATCACCTTCCGAATCTTCTCATCCTTTCCGGCTTGGAGGAGGAGGGACGCAGGCTTGCGGAATTGGGGGTTGAGTCGTTCTCCGGAATCGAGGATGCACGCATCGAGTATGTCGCCGCTACCCTTGTCGCTGCCGGACGGTTCGATGAGGCTCGCCAGGTTCTATCCAACATCGAGGACCTGATGCCTGGGAGGCGTCTCCAGGCCTACACTCTCCTGTCATACATGGCTGCAAGGGAGGGTTTGGGGGAAGGGGCCATGCGCTTCGGGGAAATGGCCGCTACCGTCCTCAAGGATCAGGGGGTGGACCGTGATCCCTACGGTGTCATGGCCCAGGCCCAGGCAGCCGCCCACCTCGGGGACAATGCCGCAGCCGTGAGGTTCATCAGGGAGGCATTTCGCCTTGGCCTCCCTCACGGCTTGTACCTTTTCCTCCGCTGGGACCTCAGGCCCCTCGAGGGTTACAAACCCTTCGAAGACATGATGAAGCCGAAGGGCTGATTCCTTAGAAGTGCAGCCCCGCCTTCAGATAGAGCGCCGTCAGATCCTCCCCGCTCATCACGGAGATGCTCAGGGTCTGAATCCGGTCAAGGAGCGAGATCCAGATGCCGCCCCCAAAGGCCGTGTGCCAGTCGTCGGCGTCATCGGGATCACTGTCGAAGAAAACCCGGCCGAAATCTGCGGCACCGTGGAGCCCGAACTCCGTGGGGAAGAGGAGGCTGAATTGGGACAGGGGCAGCCTCAATTCCGCGTTGCCGAACACCGCGGCGTCCCCGGCGAAGCGCTCTTCCCGAAGGCCCCGGACATTGTCGTCTCCGCCTAGATACGCTGCTTCATGGAAAGGATAGGTCCCGAAGACCTTCTTACCCCCGACTCTGAAGGCCAATGTCGGGATCTTCTCGCTGGATCCAGGGGTGAGAAATCCCGAAACAGACCCCTGAACATGTCCGAACGCCTCTTCCACATCCCATGCCGCTGGGTACAAGGAGGCCGAAGCCAGGAGCTGGAAGCCTGAGGTGGGGTAGGCAGCGTTGTCTCGGGTGTCGATGTCGATCCATCCCCGACCTCCGACCTGCCCGTAGGTGCCGATGCCCAGGGGCGCCGGGTCCAGAGTCCCGATGAACTTGTCCGCGTTGTCGTCGGCCGGCGTATCGGAGCGCTTGAGAATGGGGCCCACTCCCAGGCGCATCTTGGGCCGGAAAAGGGACACCGCTTCCTCTTCCTCCTTCGTTTCATAGCTGAAGGTCCATTCCACCCCTGGAGCGATAACGATCTCCCGTTGTTCGACCTTGAAGAAGTCGGTGTCCTCTCCGATTTGCGTACCGTTTCCATAGCCGTGGAAGCGGAGGATGTTGATCCCCGAATACTCCAGATGGAGGAGAGCGTCGGCGAATCCCAAGGCCTCCCGGAAACGAGAATCCCAGGTGACCAGGGCCTCGGGCCCCACGGTGGTGAGAACGCCCTGTACCGTGTGGCGGCTCTGCCAGGGCACCTTCCGGAATCCGTACCGGTCCGCACTGAACACGAAGCCCAGCTTTGCGCCCACGTCCGGCGAATAGCTGGCGAAGGGTAGGGTTCGGTTCAGTCCTCCCCAATCGAGACCGTGGCGGTGGATGAGGTTCGTTGGGGGAGGGAGTTCGAAGGATGATTCATCGATATTGGCCGGTCCTTCGTATTCATTATCTCCCCGGTCATCGTAGAACCGGACCCGTCCCTTGCTTGCTTCCGACTCGTTGACGAAGGTGTCGTCCCCTCCGCCCCCGATGGCCCGAACGAGGATCTTCCCTTCACTCCCACGAACTTCAACCCGATCGTCGCCGCCCTGGAGGTAGAGGCGGACTTCGTCGGTCACGGACGGTCGGAAGGTCCGCTCGAAGTAGGGCCGGTCACTCCGGGGGCCATCCCTGTAGGTGACCGTAAGGGTCAGGTTCCCAGTAGGGTGGTGTTCAAAGACGGCGATCTCGTCCCGGTCGGTGCCCTTGACCTCTGCAGCCGAGGAGATCATCCGATAGTAGTCGAGGGCGAAGCTCGTGAGTTCGTCCCGCCGCTCCTTGAGGGATCTCTCCAGCCAGGGCCCTCTCAACGCGTAGTGGGGTTCCGGAAGACGGCGGACGGCATCGGCGATGACGGCATCGGTGAGATCGTGTTTGAGCTCTTCCGCCACCCTGATCCAATCGGACTGATCCAGGGCGCCAAGGAGAGTCCGGTCCACCTCCCACCCGTTGAAAGTGAGGCCGTAGACTCCCGGATAGTCCTCTTCGAAGAGCACGATCCTGGGATCGACCCTCCGGTAGATAGCCATCATGAGGCCATTGTTGTGGATGAAGGCCTGGTCCCGGTCTTCGGGGATCGGTCTCCACACGTAGCAACCGGAGCCTTCGGGGTAACGGGCCCACATCCACTGCCCTTCGTGCCGGTCCCGATCTCCCACGAGGAAGTCCAGGAAACGGGCCTTCAGGTATTCCCTGGTTTCGGCCCGGACGCACTCTCCCTCCTCCAGGGCTTCCAGGAATCTCTCTGTGTTGGAAACCCGGGTGGACCCGGCGAAGCCGGGGGTCGGCAAACCGCGAGCGTCGTCGGGGCCTTCCTGGGGTCGCTCTACGAACATACCGATGAGCCCCGCATAGTCCTCCCGGAATTCCCCCAACCGCGGATCATCGGGGACAACCACCAGTTTGTGCTTTGGATAGAGGAGCCCGGAAGCTTCAAGGAGTGGATCCACAACCAGTCCGGCAGTGGGCAGAAAGCCACTGGTCTGGTCCTGAACGATGGAGGCTACCAGAGTGCCCTTCAGGAGCGGGTCCATTCGTCGGGTCGGATCCTTGTCCAAGGACCGGACGGCGTAGTCCAGGCCGTCGGCCCCGCGAAATTCCAATGTGTAGGTCTGGCCGTAGCCGCCGGTTTCGGTGACGGTGAGTCCCCCTATCTCGCCATCCAGATCCAGGACCGGGATTTCGACGGGGGTGGTCCAGATGTCCCGATAGCCCCCGCCCAGAAACCAACGGCGGATACCCTTCGCCTCATAGCGTTCGCCGGGAACCACCGTGTGGGTCTTGGTGCCGGCTGGCGGCACCGAACGGTGGATTTTTGTCTGCGCGGGCAAATGTGCCGGCAGAAGGGTCGCGAAAATAAGGCACGTGGAGAGGTACTTTCGGCGAATCATGTCGAACCTCAGCATAGCCGTCTTTCTTTCCGGCACTCGCTATCCCACTCCGAAGCGGTCTGTTTTTGTTGTGTGAGGGTACCTGATCTACGACGTTGCCCAGCTCCACCTTATAATGGAGGTTCAGGCCGGGAAGAGTAACCCTCTTGTGTCAACCTCTCGCAGGATTTGGAGGAAGGAGAAGGGAAGAACCATGATTCGGACCCCGTCCCGCCCCCTGATGACCCTCTTGGCGCCAGCGCTCTTCCTGGCGGGATGCCTACTCAGAGATCCGTTCACCGATTCGATTCCGACGCCCCCGGATCCGGAAGCTCTCCCGGTCCTCCCTTCGGGCCCCAGCCTCCAGGTCCTGGCGTTCGGGGATTGGGGGACGGGGGAGGAGGGGCAACGGGCCCTGGCGGAGGTCATGGCAGCGACACATGCTGAATCTCCCCCTGATTTCACCTTGACCCTGGGAGACAACTTCTATCCCGACGGAGTTCTGGGACCCGACGATCCCATGTGGGAATCCCACTTCGAGTCCGTGTATACGGGTCCGTTTTGGGAGAACATGCACTTCCAGGCGGTGCTGGGAAACCACGACCACCACGGGAATTCGGACGCCCAGATCGAGTATTCCGAGATTTCATCCCGCTGGGATATGCCGGCCCGGTACTATTCTGTGGAGAAGGAGATTCCGGGAGGAGGATCGGTTCTCTTCCTGGCCTTGGACACCGAGCCCATCGCGAAGCAAACCCCGGGGTCAGAGGAGCAGCGAGAGTGGGCCGATTCGGTCTTGCGACGGACTTCGGCACATTGGGTCGTGGTGGGCGGACACCATCCGGTGGCAACCGGTGGGTGGCATAAACCGGAGGGGACGGTGAAGTCGACTCTCCTGCCCCTCCTGGGCGCTCGAGTCGACGTGTACCTCTCAGGGCACAACCACTCCACTGAGTTGATCGAGACCGAGGTGGGTACCCTTCAGGCTGTTTGTGGCGGGGGGGGCGGTCTGGACAATCCCTATCGTGTCAAATCCACAACTGGTACCCTCCACTCCTTCACCAATGGGGGATGGTGCTTTCTCCGAATCTGGCCGGAGGTGTTGGCAGTGGATGTTCACGACCGGGAGGGGGCGGTGCAGTTCCGGTACCTAATTCAGAGATGAATCCGGAGGGGAGGATCCTTCCAGGAGGAAAAAGGAGTCAATTCATTATGAGAAAAGCGTCTTATGCATTCCTTGCCATGACTCTCCTGATTGCGGCTTGCTCCACGGCCGGCTCGGGGAACAGCGGACCCCGCAGGAACCGGGACGTAATCACCGCCGAAGAACTGGCCGAACTCGCAGCGGACTATTCGGTCTATGAAGCGGTTCAAAGACTCCGGGCCAACTGGCTGACTGGACGAGGTGGCTCACAGCCTCGGGTTCACGTAGACGGAGTCGCCCTGGGTGGGCTGGACATTCTGAGGAACTACCGCATTCAAACGGTCCGGGAGGTCCGGTTTGTTCAGCCGTCCGATGCCACCATGCGGTTTGGAACCGGCTATGGCGGAGGGGCAATCGAGATCGTCACCAGATAATCAGGGAGCCCCGCCGGCCTCCAAACCTGCAAGCATCTCCTGGCCGGCCTCTGTCCACTGGGGCCGGCCGGTGGTCTGGGCTACCTCGTACCCGAAATGGAACATGAGTCGGGTTACTCGAGCGGCCTTTTCACAGTCTACTTCCTCCAGTTCGTCACTGGGTCTGTGCAGATTGTCGTGGAGGCCGCTGAAGAAGAAGATGCCCGGGATCCCCTCCTGAGCAAAGGCGAACTGATCCGACATTCGGAAGAGAGGCAACTGTGGCCAACGATTCTCCATGATGGAGATGCCTACCTCCGGATGGTCCGTGATAACGCCCTCCAGCGTGGCACCAAGTGTGGTGTATTCTCCGCCGAAGACAAAGATGCTGTCGGGCCAGTTCATGCTCACCATGTCGGCGTTGATGTCTGCCACCATGGCCTCCTGGGGTAGGGAGGCGCCCCGGGCAAAGTGTCTTGCGCCCAGAAGTCCCTTCTCCTCCCCGCTCACCAGGACAAATGCCAGGGAACGCCTGGTACGATCCGGCAGCGTGGCGAAGGCCTCGGCGAGCTCCATGACCGCGGCGGTGCCGCTGGCATTGTCGTCGGCCCCATTGTAGATGGCGTCACCAGTGTCGTCGGCCGGACCGCTGACGTGGTCGAAGTGGGCAGTGAAGACCACCCATTCGTCTTGAAGCTCCGGGTCGCTACCGGGAAGGAAGCCCACAACATTGGGCACAGGGGCAGGGAGAATCTCCTCGCCGGAGCCGCTTCGTGGGGTGTAGTCCCAACGCTGGATGAAACCACCGTCGTCTCCGCCGGGCTGCAAGCCCATGGCGTCAAACTCATTGGCAGCCCAATCCGCGGCCATCTCCAGTCCCGGGCTCGGCGTGTCCCTCCCACCCATGGAATCGTGGGCCAAAACGCCGATCCGATGATAAATGTCCTCCTCGGTGATGGAGGCCACCGCTTCAGCCACGGTCTCTGCCGATTGCGGCGTTTCTCCTTCGGCTTCTGTTCCTGACCGAGTGCCGGATCCACGATCCGAACAGGAAAGGAGAGCAGCAAGGAAGGCGGAAGCCAGTATCAGGCAGGGTATGGTGAAGCCGTTCAGGGTTCGCATGGTCCGTTCCTCTCAGCGTCGGGTGTTCGCCTCGAACCGGTCAGGTAACCATACGTGCCGAGAGGGAATCGGATTCATTCTCTCGCGAATCTGGTCTGGTGCGGTTGTGGAGCTTCTGAGGGGTTGGGGCGTCTCGTTGCCGAAGCCCCTGGATGTCGATGCGCGGAAGGCCGGAAGGTGGAAGCCAGCCGAAGGAGTGGATATGGCGCCCTTCGCCTCTTCGATCTAGCTTGGCCCGATCCACCCCACCTCATTCCAAAGTGGAGGCCGGCAGAGTCATGGGCCGAGGAGCATGCGTCATCAATGTTCTCGCTCTCGCGTTGCTTCTGGCTATGACTTCCGTCGCAGCGGGTCAGGGACTGGAGACACTGCAGGCCCGGGCCCAAGGAGACCAACAGCAGAAACTCAACGCCGTCTATCTCGAAGTCCTGGGAAACGGTGGGGCTTTCTCCCTCAACTATGAGCGCATGGTAACCCCCGCTGTAGGAGTTCGGGCTGGAGTTGCGAACTGGAGCACTCAGGATTCTGAGAAGACGACCGTGACCACGGTGCCTCTCACCGTGTCCTACGTGTTCGACGGCCGGTTTGCGGGCATGGAGGTGGGCGGCGGCTTGACCCTGGGCAGCAAGAAGGAGGAGGAACGGCCGTATCACGGTGGGGCGTGGTTGACGACCGAATCCCAGACCATCGTCGACCTCGCCGCTATCCTCGGCTACCGATGGGTGAGGCCGAGCGGTTGGTTGTTTCGCGTCGCTTTCACCCCTTTCCTGGCCCTTTCCGGGGACTATCCCGATTCGGGTTTCTTTCCCTCTGTGGGTTTGACCGTGGGGCGCGTGTTTTGACGCCTCCTTCTTCCTACTGATGGGGGCTGAGGGCTCCTCCCATTCCTCAGTGGCTCTTGGAGATGATCCGAAACATCTTCAGGTTGATGACCAGGAATCGCCAGAGCTGATAGGGCAGGAAGATCCGCAAGAACCGGGTGAACCCCGTAGGCTTGGTTGCGAAAAACTCCGGTCGCATGCGGGCTTGTTCAGCCGGCGTGTATTCCTTCCGCTGCTGGATTTCCATTGCTCACTCCGGAATCAGAGACCAGAAAGGCCGCATGCGGGCCTTGTAGAGGAACATGTGGTGGAGGAGGATCTTGATCCAATGCCCGGCCAGCCCGATCTCGCCGAAGGTGTACTTCAAATCCCGCCCGTATTCAGGATAACGCTCAAAGTCGGGCACGATGGGGTATACCGTCATGGAAGCAGCTGTTCCCGTGAAGGGGTTGGCGCCGGCCGAAGCCACACAGGCCGCGCCCATCTCGGCCATGGACGCCTCCGCCAGTTGTCCACCCATTTCCTTCATGATCCCCACGATGCTCTTGGCGACTGCCTTGCCTATGGTCGCTGATGGCATTCCGGTACGGGGTGGTGTGGGGAAGATGGGGGTGCCCTTTGGGCTGCTCCGGGGCCTGGAGATGGCGTGGGGAGGCGCAAAGGCGATCCCGGCGGCGAAGAGGTTCTCGAAGGTGGGGCTCTGGTAGTTCCGAGGCCAGTCGCTCGCCTTCCAGTCCTCGAAGGGCTTCGACGTATAGTCCGCGTCGACCTTCATAAATCCGTTGGGAGCGAAGACCTGGTCGGTGATGAGGTTTCCTTCCCGGTCGAGGGCGGTGAGGCCAACGCCGGAAAAGGGCGGCAGAAGCATGGCCGAGTCGAATTTCAGGTCCCGTTGCTCCCCTGCCAGCGTTTCATAGGAGAGTTCTCCTTCCCGAACCTCTTGAACGTGAGCCCGTGTGATCCAATCCAGCCCACGTTCAGCGTAGAGGGACTCGGCGAAGATCTTGCTCGGGGTGATGTAGCCGTTACGGAGGATGTGCATACCCCCCATTCCGAAATCTCCCAGCTCGAACTCGTTGGAAAGCCAGATGATCTCGGCTTTGTCCCGGACCCGCTTGGCCCTGAGCTCGAACTCCAGGTTCACGATGTACTCGAAGGCCGCTCCCTGGCAGGTGCATTGCCCGTGTCCCGTGCCGATGACGAACCGCTGTGTCTCGCCGCGACGCATGCGCTCGATCCGCTCCGCCAAGTCTCTCGCCGTCTCCTCGGCATGATCTTCGGTGCAGACCGAAAAGCTGTGGCCTCCGTCCGGCCCGAGCCCCGGCGTAGCTTCGAACTTGAGCTTTGGTCCCGTGGCGTTTACGAGGAAATCGTAGGTGAGCTCCTCCGTCTTCCCTGCCTGAGGGCCACCGGTGTACTCGATGGTGACAAAGGGACCCTTGGCTGGGGCCCCGTTGCCCATCCGACCCTGGGGGTGGATGGATACGGCCTTGGCTAGATGGAATTCGATGCCGTTCCTGTCGTAAATAGGCGCCAGGGGCGTGATGACTTTCTTCTTTGCCAGGAGCCCGACGCCAACCCAGATGTTCGAAGGGATCCAGTTGTAGTCCGGTTTGGGGGCGACCACGACCACGTCGTGTTCCTTTCCCAACCACTTCCGGAGGAAAGCCGCCGAAGTATGTCCGGAAACACCCGCACCGAGGACGATGACCCTACTCATTCGCCGCCCTTTCTCTGCTCGGGGAAGGGGTTACGCAGAGATTATCGGACCGGGAAAGGAAGTCCGTCAAGCAGGGCTGGTTTCAGGGCTGGGTGCCGCCCGCCGCTTCGCCGATGGCGATTTCCACCGCTTGTTTGATCAGGTTCCCATCTGGACCCAGTTCGATCACTGGAAGGCCGGAAGTAGTGGGCTGAAGGCGGGACGGCAGCCGGGTGACGTCCTCACTGAAGAGGACCCGATAGATGGTGAGGGCCGCGACGGCGCTCCCCAGGTAGGAAGGATGAAATCCATCCGGTCCATAGAGCTGGAGCTCTGGGTTCTGATTCCAGGCGTGCATCCAGGCCTGGCCCGCGGGCATGAAAAGGCCCTCTACCGCTGAGGCGGCGTCCCGGTAGGAGTCGTATACGGCTCCAAAAGCCTCGGTTCGTGTGGCTTCCGGCCAAACCATGTAGAGTGCTGGCACCCCTCCGGCCTCTCGGATCGTCGGGGCCAGTTTCTCCGTCCAAAACCTCAGGTATTCCTGGTTCTGCGGTAGGGAGGAGGGACCCTGTTGGAGGACTACCACGTCGGCTTTTGTGGAGATGATCGTCCGATCCACCCCGGCCCGCCAATGGTCTTCCAGGCTGACGTTCGGGGCTGCCTCCATGCCAAAGACCATGGTGTGTCCTGCTGCCTCGGCGATGGTCTGGACCATGGCCGGGAGGTTGTTGGTGTAGGTCAGGCTGTTTCCGATGAAGAGGACGCGCATGTCGGCGTCGGGTAGCCCGTCCTCCTCCAAGTCCACAGGATCTTTGTTGCAGGCCAGAGTGAGGGCAACCACCAGGCTCAGCAGCAGAAGCCAGGAGCGGCTGGAGATCGAGTTGCGGAGTTTCTGCGACTCCATGGGCGTTTTCCGTCTACTTCTCACCCTTACTCCCCGAAAATCGGCTTGGTTCACCGGAGAAATAGTCTGTTCGAGGAAAATGTACGATGGGAAGAAGAGAGGGTTACCGAAACGCCAAGCCAGTTGGGGCCGTTGGCGTCAGACTGCCGGCCACTCCTGGTATTCAGCCGTCCAGTGAGTAGGGCAGGGCGTGGTCACACAAATCGCGCCGGTTGGGTGAACCAAAGTGAGGCGAGAGCCCACCAAAGTCCCGGAAGAGGGGCCAGTGTTGACGTGGGTCCAGGAGAGGGTGAGGTCGTTTCCACTCTGGGTCCAGGTGCAGGTCGTTTCCGAATCGGCGTCCGAGACCTTCTCATTGGCGGTGATTCTGACTGAGATACTGCCGCCGCACGAGCCATCACCGGATAGGTGGAAGTCTCCGGACGAGACCTCGACCTTGACCTCAGGAACTACCTCCCATACCGCGGGAACCTGGACACCTTCGAACCTCGTCAAAGTGAATTCTCTGTCCTGGGGCTCTGCCTCCGTGGCGGAGCTGCAGGAGGCGACGAGGACCACCAGGGCCAAAAGGAAGGAGAGATACCGCGGGAACGGTCTCATTCGAATCGCTGCGCCTCCAAGGTCGAGGTCATTCAACTCGATTCAAGGTATATATCATTACGTATTCCCCATTGAGCTCATCGTTCCAGACGGTGAGGGTGCAGTCTGTTCAGATGTCGTAGATCTCGAGTCCGGCAAGAGTCTGGACGGAGGCCGGTAAGAGGGGGATAGGCCATGACCGTCCAACTCGGGATAGTCATCAACCTCCATTGGATTTCTTCCCGTTTGCGTACGAACAGAAACCTGGTGAGATGCGGGGCGGAGGAGAATAGTGTCCGTTCACCGTGGTGAGGTACTCCCGGTAGTGACTCCACGTCTCCGACGGTTCGAATTCTCGGGCATTGGGCGGAACGATTCGGGGCATTCCCTCCATTCTCCACTTGGTGTTCTGATCCCAGGCCGATCTGCCGAACCATCGAACCGACCAGTACATGACTCGACGGGTGAGCCAGGAGACTCCCAGGTCCTCCATCATCTTCAGGAAAATCGCGTCAGCCTGAGCCCGGGTGCATACCTGCTCCGAGTAGAGATAATCGTGGACGATTGCAGGACAAAGGTGTGGGCCCAGCTTCGAGATAAAACCCCTGAGCCTCTTGGGTATGCTGGCGAAGTCCGTCACGAATCCACTCGGAACCACCAGGCTGTCCCGGCCCTCCCCTACTCGGATTACGAGGGGCTGCGTCAGCAAAAAGCGATTCGCCTTGGCGAAGGGTTTCAGAACCGGCTGTTGGTCGATCTCGAATTCGTTCGTCGGCGGCTCTGGCCTTCCCGGCCCTCGACCGTGGCAGCCAAAGCATGAAACGAACATGAGGAAGAGCAAGGCGCGGCGCATGGTGACCTCCCAGCATTGGTGTACGCCTGTTTGCCTAGTTCTCGGACTCCCTCATGGCGTCATAGAGCCACGCTCTCGCCACCGCCCACTCCCTTTTCACTGTTCGTTCGGACACGTCGAGTGCATTTGCTGTTTCCTCGACGCTCAGCCCGGCGAAGAAACGAAGGCGAACGATCTCGGCCATGCGAGGGTCCTGTTCTTCCAAGCGCTGAATGGCCTCGTCGAGGGCCAAGAGATCTTCCAGGGGTAGGCCGGTGCCGACCTGGACGTCGCCAAGCGTCACGGGAATCCGTCCGCCTCCTCGTTTGGCTCGACCTCTCTTTCGTGCGTGGTCGATGAGGATTCTTCGCATGGCTTCGGCTGCAGCACGGAAGAAATGCCCCCGGTCGTTCCAGGAGGGGCTGTCCGCCCCGAGCATGCGGATGTAGGCCTCATGGACCAGGGCCGTGGCCTGGAGGCTGTGACCCTGTCGCTCGTGGCGGAGTTTGGCCCGGGCCAGCCCCCGGAGCTCGTCGTAGACCAAGGGAAGGAGACGATCGAAGACCTCTCGGCGGTCGGCGCCGGAAAGGTCGGCGAGGACCTGGGTGACCGGCCCTCTTTTCCCGGTCGTCATTGGGCCCGCCTGGACTGGGGACAGCGAGTCCCGGGCGGGATGGCCGAAATCCTTCCAAAATCAGGGGTCATGCGGTTAACATGCGCGTATCGGGCCTCCGGCGACAGGGTTTGCCTTGGCGAGGAACCCCGCCTCCTGGCCCCTCTCGGCAGGTTTTGGCGCTTATTCCACAGGCAGACGAACGGGCCACCTGGCCACTGCGTTCTACTCCGAACTCGAGTGGGTATTGGCGTGGAGAAGACAACCTGGGATCTCGCGAAACGGGTCTTCCACGATGCTATGGAAGTAAACGGGCCTGAGCGGGATCGAGTTCTCAGGGAAGCCTGTGGGAATGATGCGGTGCTCTTAGCCCAGGTAGAGGGTCTGCTGGAGGCACATGACAGGGCCGGGGACTTCTTGGGTGAGGTGACGGTTTCACCCGTGGATGGAGGCGATCCCATCTTACTGGATCCGCAGCCACCCACGGCCGCCGGACCCGACGACCGGTACCTCGCTCTCCAGGCTCACCTTGCTGGCCGCTATTCTTTCGAAGGGGAGCTGGGGCGGGGCGGCATGGGCGTAGTGTACCTGGCCCGAGACGTATCGCTGGACCGGCCCGTGGCCATCAAGCTCCTGGCCAGGGACCTCGGGGGACGGGCGGAAGCCAGGGAGCGATTCCTCCAGGAAGCCCGAACCGCGGCGAGGCTCTCTCATCCAAACATCGTCCCCGTTCACGCCGTGGAGGAGCACGACGACCTCCTCTTTTTTGTCATGGCATTCATCGACGGGGAGACCGTCCGAGAGCGGGTGGAGAGGAGGGGTCCCATGGCGGTCGGCGAGGTATCCCGGCTTCTCCAGGAGGTGGCCTGGGCTCTGGACTACGCCCACGGCCGCGGCGTGATCCACAGGGACATCAAACCCGACAACATCCTCCTCGAGAGGGGTACGGGCAGGGCGGTGGTGACGGACTTCGGCATTGCTCGGGCCGGCTTGTCAGCCGGGATCACCAGCGAGGGCGCCTTACTGGGCACGCCGGAGTATGTGAGCCCTGAGCAGGCCCTCGGGAGCGAGGTCGATGGGCGGAGTGACGTCTACTCCCTGGGCGTCACCTGCTTTTTCGCTCTCACCGGGCGCTTGCCTTTCGAGGCAGAAAGCCTTCGCGGGATTATCACCAAACATATTCACGAGACTCCCCCGTCCGTTTCCAGCTTTCGGCCAAACGTGCCTCGGAAACTGGCCCGCGTCATAGAACGGTGTCTTGCCAAGGATCCCGAGGAACGATTTGACACCGGGGCAGATCTGGGTGAGGCGATCGCCAATGCCGACACCCCTGCTGCT
>JASFVN010000185.1:0-8690 GCA_050049805.1 Gemmatimonadota bacterium | reverse complement strand
CCTTTCTTTCTCCTCGGTCCTCCGGTGAGCCGGCAGCGCTTGACTTGCTGATCAGGTGGGGAAGGTGGGGAGGGATGGATTCAGGAAGGAGTTCACGGCCCAATTCTTCTCAAACGGCAGAGGTCAGGCGCGGGGCTTCTTGCAGAACCTTCCGGTTGATCCGCCTTCGCATGTGAAGCTGCTTCTCGGTGAGTTTCCGTTTCCGCGCCGTGTCGAGGCAGAACCCCCTTTCCCAGTCGTCGATCCAACGTCGTTCGAAGGCATACTCGGTAGCCGCCCCGTTGAGGGCTTTCGAGTCGGTGGGTGTCAAGATAGTTGTCGCATAAACCGGTTTCATGCTGCAGACCGTTCTTGGGTCTGTCTTTCCTTGGCAGAGGCCGATGACCCGGGATTGAGGACCACCTCAGCAACCGGTGTCCAGTCCCGAGTGGATCCGGACCACCGTTCGGGCCTCTTGGCCCGAGCGGCCTCGTAAACCGCCTTCCTTCGAGCCAGGATCTCCACGTCCCGTCCCGCATGCCGGTCCGCCGCGTTCGATGCGGCCGCCATTGCCCTGAGTAAACTTCCCCGGCCGATAGTACTGTCCTTTCCTTTTTCGAGGCCACCCGGTTAACAAAAGGCAAGATGTTGTGATGCTCAGGATATGAGCAAGCGCGGAGTGTGGTGAATAAAAATTCCAGCGGGACGGACCATTGGGACCCTGACGGACCCGGACTCCCCGGTTCCGGGACTGTCGGTTCGTACTGTCGGTTACTGTCGGTTTTACTGTCGATCCAGGGCGGCAGATTCCGGCATGGTTTGGACCGAAGAACGGCAGAACGTGCGATCCATCAATGATTTAGACGGCAACATGCCGGAATTTCGCTTCCTTTTGATCGGCCTTACAAGCAGGAGGTCACTGGTTCGAATCCAGTAGCGCCCACTCATAACACAAAGCCCCACAACCATTTACGGAAGTGGGGTTTTTCAATTTGAGGTTACTGTGCCAAAAATGTGTCAAAATCGAAGCGCCCACTGCACGAGCTTCCGCTCTTTCAGGCGTTGGAGGAGGGAGGGAGTGGGCATGGGTTAGTGCTTCACCTCATCGGCGTATTCTTCAAGCAAGGCCTGGAAGCGAGGATCTTCGCGGATGGGATCCCAGCGCGAATCGAGACGAAGGGTGTGAGCGCTGATCCAACCCGGCCCGGACAGAACCCGTTCGATCTCACGCAGGGCCCCGTCTCGGTCACCCGCTTCTGCCAGGATCATGGCCCGGAAGCCCATGAGCCTCGGACCAAGATACGCGTCCTCGCGGTAGATGACCGAGCGCTCGAGCCATCTCGCCTCTTCCAATGCTTCCCGCTGCCTTCCAAGGGCGGCCAGGGCCAGTCCACGGGCAGTGTGCAACCGCCAATCACCAGCCCCATCCACCATGGCCGAGTCCAGCACAGCCAGGGCAGTCCGGAATGACGTCTCAGCGATCGCACCCTCCTCTTTGAGGCGGTAAGCCCATCCCTCGAAAAGAGAGACCGGCCAGTAGAAGTTCTGAGACAATAGGACCGGGATTTGCAGATCTCGGAGCATTGCGAGGAGGCTATCGGCTTTCCGCTCAAGGAGAAGTAGCTCGGCGCGCAGAGCCCTCTCCGTTCCCAAAGGCCCCAGGTCCGTGCCTACAAGGATGCCGTCGAGCACGGATTGGAGTGTGTCCGCGTCACCGGTCCAGAGAAGATACGCCTCTCCCCTGCGGGCAGCGGCAACGCGCAAATCGGGTGCGAGGCCTATGGATCGGTCATAGGCCTCCACGGCCCCCGCGTAATCTCGGGTGACAAGGAAGGAGCCCCCGACAAGATCCTCCCAGACCTGGGTGGACCTCGGGTTCAACTCCGAAGCCTTGGCAGCGGCAAGCCGGGCGTCCTCCCACCTGCCCATCCGCCGATAGATGAAGCCGACTCGCTCCCACGCCTCCGCCTCGTTTGGCAACAGTTCCAACACGGGGCGAAGCCGATCCAACGCGGCTTCCCAGTCCCGTTCACCGAAGTAGTGCCACATCGCCGCGGCGTATTGTGCCTGAGGCACTTCGGGGCCTAGCTCGACAGCCAACTCAGCTTCCGCCTTCTGCTGTCTCAGCCTGGCGTCCGAAGGATCATAGCCGTACCAGGACATCTGTCCGTGGGCGATGGACAGCGCCGCATGTGCCTGGACGAAGTTGGGATCCAGCTCAACGGCACGTTCGTAGAAGTGTTGCGCCGCCTCAGTATTTTCGCGAAGGCGGCCACCTCGCCGGTGGTACTCGACCCCCTGGAGGTACAGGCGGTAGGCCTCCGTGTTTTCAGTGGGCGGGTCGGCAATGGCTTCTGCCTCGCCTTCCGTGAGGGCAGCACCCAGGGCGATCACGATCCGCTGGGCGATGTCACTCTGGACCTGGAACGCGTCGTCCAGGGTCCGGTCGTACTGCTCCGCCCAGAGGTGCTCGTCGGTGGTCGCGTCGATAAGCTGCACCACTACCCGGAGGCGGTCCCCCATCACCTGCACACTCCCCTCCACGATGGCGCCCACCGACAGCTCTCGTGCAATCACCCGGATCGGTTTAGTCGTGCCAGCGTACCCCATAACCGACGTGCGCCCCCGGAGGGAGATGGCCCCCACTCCGGCCAGCTGGGTGAGGAGCACGTCATGCAACCCGCCAGCGAAATAGGCGAAGGGCCCATCAGCGCTCAGGTTCTGAAAGGGCAGCACCGCAATTGCGGTGCGGGGGTATCCCCGGTCCCCGGGGGCGGTGGTCTCCCCCCTGGGGCGATTCAGCTTCAGGGCACCGACCACAACGGCGACGACGACTACCACCGCCGCACTCCCCAACACCGCTACCCTCCTCCATGCGGATTGCCGGGACGTGAGAGGCCGGGGTGTAACTGGACTCCAGGGCGTGGCCGCATACCCCCTCGGCCCCAGGGCTTCGGCAAACAACGCGACCGAGTTGAAGCGGTCCGCCGGAGTCTTCGAGAGCGCTCGCTCCAGGGCCGCCGCGACCTGGCCTGACACTGCTGGACGGCGCTCGACGATCTTGGCCGGTTCCCCCGTCAGATGCTGGTGAATGAGGCTCTCCCTCGTCGGCCCCGTGAACGGCGGCTCCCCCGCCAGCATCTCGTAAAGCACGCACCCCAGTGAGTACAGGTCGGATCGCCCGTCCAACTCTTGGCTCCCCGCCGCCTGTTCCGGGCTCATGTACGCCGGGGTGCCCACTGCCATGCCAGTCCCGGTGAGCTTGGTCCCGCCTGCCTCGTCGACGGCCCTAGCGATGCCGAAATCCGCCACCACCGCGTGCCCAGCCTCCAGTAGAATGTTGGCGGGTTTGACGTCCCGGTGGACCACCCCTCGGCTATGCGCGTAGCTCAGGGCGTCCGCCACCTCCTGGCTGATCCTCAGCGCATCCTCCACAGGGAGTTGCTTCTCCCGCTCAAGCCGGGCCCGTAGGGACTCGCCACCCACATAAGGCATGACGTAGAAGAGAAAGCCATCGACCTCACCGGAGTCATGCAGAGGGAGGATGTGTGGATGCGTGAGATTGGCGGCGGTTTCGATCTCACGAAGGAACCGCTCGGTGCCCACTATGGCGGCCAGCTCCGGCTTTAACACCTTCATGGCTACCTGGCGGTTGTGCTTCAGGTCCTGAGCCAGATAGACCGTAGCCATCCCTCCACTACCGATCTCACGCTGGATTGCATAGCGGTCAGCGAGTGCGGCCTTAAGGCGTTCCTCGTGTTCCATGTCGGATGATCCGGTGAGAGCAGCTTGCCCGGTCCGCCCCAGTCAGCCACCGAGAGAACAATGTGATGCGGTTTAGGAAGGGGCAAGGATTGGCGAAGGGACCTGGTTAGTGCTCCACGTCATCTCCGCATTCCTCCAGCAGGCCCTGGAAGCGGGGATGAGAGCGAAGACCGGGTCGCGGTCTACTGCGGCAACCCCACGCGCCGAAGTAGATCCTTGAACCGCGGGTCGTCGCGCACCAGGTCAAAACCAGGATCCACCCGGGCGTAAGGGATGTTTGGGTCGTGCACCTCATACGCGCGCTCCAGCCAATCGAGCGTGCGCTCTCTGTCCCCAGCCAGCGCATACCAGGCCGCGGCCATGAAGGTACTCCCCATGAACGTGGGGGGGCGCGATGCCCAGACATCGGCGGCGTAGTGCATCGCCCCGCGATACCCGCCCTCGGCATACCCCTGGTTCACGGCGTCGAGCAACTCCTGGTCGCCCGCCCAGAACTCGCGCAGTGCCGTAAGCGCCTCGGCGTGCGCGCCCTTGAGATAGAGGACGTCGACGACGTTCATGCCCGCCCCGTTGCCCAGCTCGAGTGCCCGGTTGAGCTCCACGACGGCGTCGTCATAGCGGCGCTCGAACAGGTAAGCCATACCACTGAATGCCCTGCAGAAGCCGTCGGCGGAATCGAGGGCCAGGGCACGGTCGATCTGCGCCCTACCTTCCGTGGGGCGCCCCGTGACGTACAGGAGGTGGGAGTAGCCTGCCCGGGTAGTGGGATCGTTGGGATTGATCTGGATGGCCTTCCGAAACGCAGCCTCCCCCCCGGTCCAATCCCACTCGTGAAATGCCCTGAAGGCGCCTGCGGCGAACTGGACCTCGGCGAGCGTGCTGTCCAACGTCAAGGCCTTCCGCACGGCCGCGCTCGCTTGTGCCTGGGCCTGCCGGATTGATTCGAACCCGCCCTGGGCGAAGCCCTGCGCGCGCCCGATCCAAACCCAAGCGATGCCTGCGTACGCAAGGGCGTAGGTGGAGTCCCGCTCGAGTGCGCGTTCGAAGTACCCGAGCGCCGCGTCGAAATCTCCAGGCATCAGACGCGCGAAATGAAACATGCCCCGGAGATAGTCGTCGTACGCCTGGGGGTCGACCTCGCGCGCACTCGCCAGACGGGCATCCGCTTGCGGGGTGAGCGCAGTGTTGATCTCCGTGGCAATGGCTGCCGTCAGGCCGCGGTACAGCCGCTCGATGTCACGCAAATCACTCCGGCGCATGATGGGATCGGCGACGTACTGCTGTGTGGTGCCGTCCACCAGCTTGACCTCGATCTCCACACTATCCCCCACCCGCAGGACTGCGGCCTCCACGAGCGCGTCGACATCCAACTCTTGCGCGATCTCCCGAATCGGCTTCTGGACGTTCTCGTACTGCAGCACCGACGTACGGGCAATCACTACCACCCCGGCTCGCTGCAGCTCCGAGATCAAGGCGTTGTGCACGCCCTGAACGAAGTACTCTTGCCCGGGATCGTTCATGAGATTGGCGGGCGGCAATACCGCCAACCGCTCGTAGGCGGGTCCACCGAGAATGGTCGATAGCACCCAAGCCGCGAGAAGGACCACGCCGGCCGCCGCGGCTGCGATGACAGGCCAGTGCTGACGTGCATTTCCCTCACGCTCCACCACCATCTCGCTTGTCAGGGCGTCGGCGAACTCGCTCGCTGACTGAAACCGCTCCTCCGGACTCTTTGCCAGTGCCCTCTCCACTGCCCGCTCGAAGAATAGCGGGATGGCCGGGTCGCTGGCCCTTAGACTCGGCACGGTCTCGGCAGCTTGTTTCGCCAACACCGCCTGCGGCGTGTCGGCCTCGAACGGTGCCCGCCCAGAGACCATCTCGTAGGCCACGCAGCCCAGAGCATACACGTCGCTCCGGCCGTCGACGCTCGCATTACCGAAGGCTTGTTCCGGGCTCATGTAGGTAGGCGTTCCCACCGCGAACCCGGTTCCGGTCAGACGATCGCCCCCCGCTGCCGTCACCGCCCGCCCGATCCCGAAATCCGCCACCACTGCCCGGCCCCCGGAGAGCATGATGTTCTCCGGCTTGATGTCCCGGTGCACGATCCCCTGCTCGTGGGCATAGCTGAGGGCCGAAGCGATCTCGTCGGTCAGGCGGACGACCTCCTCCACCGGGAGCCGACCCTCGCGATCCAGCCGCTGGCGAAGGGACTCGCCCTCCACGTAGGGCATGACGTAGTAGAGGAGTCCGTCGGCTTCCCCGGAGTCGTGGAGGGGAAGGATATGGGGGTGGCTGAGCCGGGCCGCGATCTCGATCTCTCGGGCGAACCGTTCGGTGCCCACTACGGCAGCCAACTCGGGCTTCAGAACCTTGACGGCGACTCTGCGATGGTGCTTCAAGTCCTCGGCCAAGTACACCGTAGCCATCCCTCCACTGCCGATCTCCCCCTCAATGCGGTAGCGGTCAGCGAGTGCGGCCTTCAGGCGCTCCTCGTGCTCCATGTCGGATGATCCGGTGAGAGCAGACGGCCCGGTCCAGCCCGGTCAGCCACCGAAGGTAAGATGCGGTTTTGCGCGGGACCTGAGCAAGCACGGAGGTTTGTGAAAAAGAATTCTGGCGGGCCAGGATATGAGGATCCCCGAGACATGGGACTCCGGTTCCGGGGATGTGGCGTAATTGGGTACGCCCTACCCCGGCCGGCGCGGCCGAGTGCTCCACATCATCCCGGTACCGCTCCAGCAGGACCTGGAAGCGGGGACGGGAGCGCAGGGGGTCGCAGGAAGGAACAAGAGGCCGCCGAGCCTGAGTAGACCTGACCTGGGAACGGCTGGCCCGGGAAGCGGGGCAGCTCCAGACAAACGCTCAGTAATAGAACACTTTCGCCGAGCGGGTTCCGGGAGAATTCACGTTGTCTCCCCCCAACACCATTACACGAGCGACTCCGTTCCCGTCCACGTACGATATGGCAGCGTGGTTGAAGAGGTTTCCGGCTCCGGCCGACTGGAGGGTGTTGGATCCCGTGGCCCCACCGAAGCTCGCGATGGACCCGTCGGAGTTGATCTGGGCATACGTGTTCTCACTGGAGCCGGTTTTTGCTGCTGAATAGAGGCCGGCGGAGACAAAGAGGTTTCCGCCGGCTGCCAGAGCCGAATGCTTGCTCCGTGCCTTGCCGAGGTTTGCCGGGTTTGCCACCCAGCTGCCGAGGAAGCCTCCGTTCCTGAGGCTGACCTTGACGTAGTGGATCTCATCGAGCCTGGACTGGTTGGCAGCGTCGATCCCTCCATGGGGATCGACGTCCCCTTTGTCTCCGCCGACGGCGTAGAGATACCCGCCGAAGATCTGGAGCCCATGGTAGGCCCGGGGCACCGGCATGGCCTCGAGTTCTTCCCAGCTTCCCAAAACACCCAGGGTGTCCACCATCGCCCGGTACGCAGCGGCCAAGGGGCTCCTATTCGTAGAGGCTCCTCCGACCAGGTAGATATGGCTGCGAAATAGCACGGCTCCTGCGGAATGAAGGGGTATGGGAAGCGGAGTCGCCGGTTGAGGGCCACTCAGATTCCCCTCCGAATCCAGTTCCATGGAAGAGACCGCAGTCGAAGGTTCGCCGGCCTCATTGATCCCGCCCAAAACGAAGATCTTCCCCGTTCCCGGTGCCTTGGAGTTGAATGGCGTGGCTGCCACCACCGCCGGGAAGGTCCTGGGCTCTGTGAGCCCGCCCATGGGGACCCAGGGGCCGAGGTCGCCCGTAGGCTGAATCTCGGCAGAGCGGACTTGCCCGGTCGGGGCTCCGTCGGCGGTAGTTCCGCCCACGACATAGATCCGACGGTCGGTGCCACCCAGAGCATCCTCGATAGGCACGTAGATGGCCGAATGACCGCTGAGGGGTTCCGGCAAGGGAGTGGTCTCTGTCCAGGCAATGGTGGACGGGCTGAAAACAGCGTTCTGCGTGATGGTGAACTCAAGGCTTTCGCTCATGCCGGTGGCGGTAGTCACGAAGATGGGTCCACTCTGGGCGGCAGACGGCACCGTGGTCACGATGAACGTGTTCGTCCAGTCATCCGGGGCTGCAACGGCGGCAGTCAGAGTTCCCCCCACTCCGTCGGAGAACAGGACTTGCCCTGAACCCTGGAGGTCTCCGAAGGCGTCTCCCTCGATAATTACCGTGCTTCCCGGGTTCCCAGAGGGTTTCGTCGCGGCGTTCACGAAACGCAATCGGGGTGCCACCGCGGTGAACGCCGAAGGGAGCTCGTCCGTCGTGCCGTCGGCGTTCCGAATCCTCACACTGTAGATCTCTCCCTTGATGACTCCTTCGGGAACGAAAGCGAAAGCCTCAACTCCACTGGAAACCTCTACAGAAGTGGCCTCATGAGCCCCGACGAAGACCTTGGCGCCGGTGCGGAAATCATTTCCGACCATCCGGATCTCAGTTCCGACTGTGCCAGTGTTCGGGGAGATGCTCAGGATCTCCGGTGGCGGCCCGTCCGGACTCACGGAGTCGTCTCCGCAACCGACATAGACCGCGCCGAAGAAGGCTAGTCCGGCCGCACGAATCGTCCACCGAAGGCTCTTCATGATATTCCCTCCTGACCGCCTCGGATGCCTGTGGACTCGGCTTTTCCGCCTCAGGCCCAAAGGTCCGTTACAAAAAAGAGTGCAACCCGCATGCCATGCTCCCGCCGGGTCCTGTCTTTGCCTTTGATCCTCACAGGCGCGATGTGCCGCCCCCCAGGCTCCCTCTGGCGACCAAGTGGACTCGCTTTGGGGGCAACTGCAGGGAGGCCGTGTCGGGCGAAGTGGCGGAGGGCCCGGAACAGGATGTGGAGAACGGCCGCGGCGGTCCGGGTGCCGATGGAGTTCCTCCCAGTCCTCCGGGCAGCAAGGGTAAGCCCGAAGCGAGCGTTGGAGGCGGAGTAGCTCTGAACCCTACCCGCCCCTCAGGAACTCCA
>JASFVN010000184.1:0-8692 GCA_050049805.1 Gemmatimonadota bacterium | reverse complement strand
CCTTATGGTGGGAAAGATCCTGGAAGCTGCAAAGGTCACCAACGAGCTGACCAGCAGGGATTTCCTCCGTGTCCAGATGGAGACGCCGGCCGGGCCCATGGATCTGATTGTGGATCCGGGAATGCTGGAGGAGCCCCCGGACATCGGACAGATCATCCAGGCCGGAGCTTGGATCTCCGGCCGGATTACGCCCGAAGAAGACGAAAAGTAGACAACACAGCCCGAGGTATTTCCATGCGAAATCACACTCTCCTGGTACCGTTTGCCCTGGTCCTCTCCCTGACGTTCCTCTTGGCTTGCCAGGAAGAATCCGGATCGGTCCCTGAAGTGTCCGAGGCGGAGCTGACGGCATCCGTACCGGAGCTGGACGCCGTGCACGAGTTCATGCAACCTCTCTGGCACGACGCCTGGCCGGAGCAGGATTTCGCCGCCATCCAGGAGTTGGTTCCCCGGTTCGAGCCTTCTTTGGAGGCCCTGGACGCTGTCGAGCTTCCTGGGATCCTTCAGGACAAGCAGGAGGGATGGGCGGAGGGCAAAGCCAACCTGAAGGCCGCCTTCGAGGGCCTGAAGGCCGCGGCGGAAGAGGGAAACGAAGAAGAGATGCTGGGATACGCCGAGACCTTTCACATGGCCTATGAGAATCTGGTGCGGCTGATTCGGCCTCCTTCACCGGAGATGAATGCGTTCCACCAGCACCTGTACAGTCTCTATCACCATTACGGTCCCGGCTACGACCTGGAGAAGATCGGGGCCGCTGCCAGGAGCATGGCGGAAACGATCCCGTCTCTCCAGGCCGTGGAGCTACCCGCCCGCCTTGCTGACCACCAAGAGCACTATGAAATGCTGGTGACCGAGCTCGGAGGGGCGGTGGGTGCCCTCATCACCACCCTGGAGAACCCGTCACGGGACGAGGTGGACGCAGCCATCGAAGCGATCCACGCGGCCTACGCCGAGATGGACGCCATCTATACCAGCGGTAGCAATGGCTGAGGAGCCGGGAACGGGCGGGGCAGAACCCACTCGCCGGGATTTCATCAAGAAAGGCAGCGCAGCCGCCTTCGGAGCCTCGGTGATGGGGCTGGAGAGAGAACCGGGAGGCGGAGTCACTCGTCCGCCTCACCCCGTTCGCCAACCGAAAATCGAGAGAGCCCCCGGCCGCTCTCAGGACTTCGCCTCCCGCCGTCCTCCCCCCGATCAACGGCGATTCTCCTCCCCAGCGGTGGAGGAGGCCATAACCCGGGTTTCGGCGGAGATCACCGACCCTGAGCTGGCCTGGCTCTTTCAGAACTGCTTCCCCAACACCCTGGATACCACCGTCGAGCCGGGGTTTGTCGACGGAAGGCCCGACACGTTCGTCATCACTGGCGACATCGAGGCAATGTGGCTGAGGGATTCCACGGCCCAGGTCTGGCCCTACCTCCCACTGGTGCCGGATGACCCGGCACTCGAGGAGCTCATTCGGGGAGTCATTCACCGGCAAACCCGATGTATCCTCATCGACCCTTACGCCAACGCTTTCAACAAGGAGGCCGGTGAAAGCCCCTGGGCAGACGACCTCACGGAGATGAAGCCGGAGCTACACGAGAGAAAATGGGAGATCGATTCCCTCTGTTACCCAATCCGTTTGGCTTACGGCTACTGGCAAACGACGGGGGACCTCTCACCCTTCGATGAAGAATGGCGGGAGGCCATGGGGCTGATCCTGAAAACCTTCCGGGAGCAGCAACGGAAGGAGGGGCCGGGGCCTTACAAGTTTCAGCGTGTCACTGGATGGCAAACCGACACCGTAGCCGGGGCCGGGTACGGAAACCCCATACGTCCGGTGGGCTTAATCGTAAGCATCTTCCGGCCCTCGGACGACGCTACGATCTTCCCCTTCCTGGTTCCTTCGAACCATTTCGCTGTGGTCTCCCTTCTTCAGTTGGCGGAGCTGGCCCGGGAAGCCCGAAATGAGGTCCAATTCGCCAGGGAATGCCAAGCCTTGGCGGACGAGGTCCGGGAAG
The DNA here is from genome assembly GCA_050049805.1 of Gemmatimonadota bacterium. Taxonomy (GTDB): domain Bacteria; phylum Gemmatimonadota; class Gemmatimonadetes; order Longimicrobiales; family Gaopeijiaceae; genus JABDNZ01. The sequence continues at coordinate 6,689 of JASFVN010000184.1, read as the reverse complement.
CCCTCTTTGCCCACGCGGTGGTGGAGCATCCTCTGCACGGCGGGGTGTGGGCCTATGAGGTGGACGGCTTCGGGAATCGGCACCACATGGACGACGCCAACGTGCCCAGTCTCCTCTCTCTACCCTACCTTGGAGCTTGTGCCCCCGACGACCCCCTCTACAGGAGGACCAGGGGTTTTGTCCTCAGCCAAGAGAACCCCTACTACTTTCGGGGGGATGCGGGAGACGGCGTTGGAGGCCCCCATGTCGGCCTGGAGATGATCTGGCCTCTGGGAATCATCATGCGGGCCCTGACGTCCACGAATGAGAACGAGATCCGGGACTGCTTGTCGATGCTGAAACGATGCCATGGCGGCACCGGATTCATGCACGAGTCCTTCCATCAGGATGATCCAACGCGATTTACCAGGGAGTGGTTCGCGTGGGCGAACACTCTCTTCGGCGAGCTGATTCTCAAGGTGCATAGGGAATACCCCCGGCTTTTGGCCCAGCCCCTCTAAACGGCCGCCGGGCCTCCGGTTATCCAGGAAAAAACATGAAGACGAACCGACGACTTTCGGCTGCCCGTCCTCTTCTGGCTCCCACGGCTACCCTCTGCCTGGTTCTGGCCTCCTGCCAGCCACCCGACGCACCTGCCGGGAGGGGAACCATCGATGAACTGGGCCCGTTGACCCAGTACGTCGATCCCTTCATAGGGACGGGAGGCCACGGCCACGTCTATCCCGGAGCGACCGTCCCCTGGGGAATGGTCCAGCTCAGTCCCGACCAGGGAAAGGGCGGTTGGGACTGGATTGCAGGCTACAACTGGGAGGACAGCCTGCTGGTCGGTTTCAGCCATACCCACCTCAGCGGAACCGGAATCGGCGACCTGCTGGACCTCCTGGTCATGCCGGTGAAGGAATACTTCCCGGTAAACGAAACCTTCGAAGATCGTTGGGGGCGATCGGCCAAATCCAGCTTCTCCCATGAACGGGAGAAAGCCGAACCGGGATACTACTCGGTCTTTCTGGAAGACCAGGAGATCCAAGCTGAGCTTACGGCGACGCCGCGGGTAGGCCTGCACCGCTACACGTTTCCGGACACGGACGAGCCAGCGGTTTTCGTGGACCTGGGGTACGCCATCAACTGGGACGCACCACTGGAGACGAGCATCAAGGTGGTGAGCGATACTCTGCTTACAGGTTACCGGTTCTCAGAGGGTTGGGCCCGGGACCAGAAGCTCTTCTTCGCCATGGCGTTCTCTCGGCCCATCCGCTCCCTGGCCTTCGCCGATTCCACGACCCCCCTGGATATCCTGGATGGCAATCAGGTGTCGGAGGGAGACACGAGAGCCACGTCGGCAGCCCTGCGAGCTCTCGTCGCCTTCGACCCCATGGCCGACGAGGATGAACTCCTCCTGAAGGTGGGTCTTTCCTACGTGGACGAATCGGGGGCCCTGGAGAATCTGGCCGCCGAAGCCCCCGGGTGGGATTTCGATGCCGTACGCTGGAACGCTCGAAGGAGCTGGGAGGGGGAGCTCGGAAAGATCAGGGTCCAAGGAGGAACCGACGCACAGCTCCGTACCTTCTACACCTCCCTGTATCGGACGCGCCTGGCCCCCATCCTGTTCGAGGACGTCGATGGGCGATATCGGGGTGCCGACGGGGAGATTCACGACTCGAGCGGGTTCCGAAAGCACGCCATATTCTCCCTCTGGGACACCTTCCGTGCGGCCCATCCCCTCTTCACCCTGATAGACCCGGACCGCGTGGACGACCTCATCAATTCCATGCTGTCCTACCATGACCAGCATGGGCTCCTGCCCGTCTGGTCCCTGGTGGGAAACGAGACCAACACCATGACGGGCCACCATGCCGTCCCGGTCATCGCCGACGCCTACCGGAAGGGGTTCAGAGGATTCGACGCTGAAAAGGCGCTGGAGGCCATGGTGAAGAGCGCGACCCGGGACCATCGAGGGTTGGAGCATTACAAGGCGTACGGGTATATCCCCACGGAGATGGAAAACGAGTCCGTCACGAAAACCCTGGAATACGCCTTCGACGATTGGGCCATAGCCTCCATGGCCCTGGACCTCCAGGAGGAAGACATCTATGAGCATTTCATAATCCGGTCTTCCTGGTGGCGGAATATCCTCGATCCGGAAACCCGGTTCATGCGGGGGAAGACGGCCGAGGGCCAGTGGGCCGAGCCCTTCGATCCTCGTCGTTCCGATCATCGGGAGGGTACGGACTATACCGAGGGGAATGCCTGGCAGCACACCTGGTTTGTACCTCACGACGTCCGGGGCCTCATGGAGGGGATGGGTGGTGAGGAAGCCTTCCTCATGAAGCTCGACTCCCTTTTTGAGATGGATTCGGAGATCACTGGGGAGAACGTATCGGCGGACATCTCGGGGCTCATCGGCCAATACGCCCACGGGAACGAACCCAGCCATCACATCGCCTACCTCTACAACTACGCCGGCCGGCCCTGGAAGACCGCGGACCGCGTCCGCGAGATCCTGGAAACCCAGTACGACGACACGCCCTTCGGTCTGAGCGGAAACGAAGACTGCGGGCAGATGACAGCATGGTACGTCCTGTCGGCCATGGGGATCTACCCGGTGAACCCGGCGGACGGGAATTGGGTGCTGGGATCTCCCCTTTTCCCGGAGACCACCATCCACGTCGGCGGTGGAAAGATCTTCACCATCCGGGCTCCAGGAGTTTCCGGGGAGAAGCCCTACATACAGGCTGCTCGGCTCAACGGGGCGCCCCTGAGGCGAAGCTACATAAAGCACGACGAGATTGCCGGGGGGGGAGTGTTGGAGCTGGAGATGGGTTCGGAGCCCTCGGGTTGGGCCACGGCCCTGGAGTTCCGTCCCCCGAGCCAATTTGATGGCCGACTGAGCAGAGGGGGCCAAGGCTCTTCGGGCGTAGTCCCACCGACAGCGCTTTCCGCCGACCGGAATCCTGCTGCACCTCTTTCTTCCGACCAGTTGCCTCCTGACCAGGAGATGGCGGAGGCCGTGAAGGACGAGTTCCTCCACGCCTGGAACGGCTACCTGGAGTACGCCCGGGGCATGGACGCCCTCAGACCTCTGAGCCGCACCGGGAGAGACTGGTACGACGTGTCTCTGGTCATGACTCCCGTGGACGCCTTCGACACCATGCTTCTCATGGGCTTGGAGGACGAAGCGGCCGTGGCAAAGGAGTTGATCCTGGGGAACCTTTCCTTCGACCACGACTTCCGGGTCCAGGTCTTCGAGGTGACAATCCGGATTCTGGGGGGACTTCTAACGGCCTACCAGATGGACGGTGACCGCCATTTCCTGGAGTTGGCCGAAGACCTGGCTCAGCGACTACTCCCTGCCTTCGAGTCGGCAACGGGGATGCCCTATGTACGGGTGAACCTCCGGACCGGGGAGCGGGAGGGGCAGGTCAACAACCCGGCGGAGATCGGAACCCTCATGCTCGAGTTCGGGGCCCTCAGCAAGATCACGGGGAACCCGATCTACTACGAAGCTGCGAAGCGGGGTGTCGTCGAGGTTTTCCAGCGCCGATCGGACCTGGGCCTGGTGGGCACCACCATCGATGTGGAGACAGGAGAATGGCAGAACACCTCGTCCCACATATCCGGGAGGATCGACTCCTATTACGAGTATCTCTTCAAAGCATGGATCCTCTTCGGCGACCAGGACTTCAAGGACATGTGGGAGACAAGCGTCGAGGCCGTGAACCGGTATCTGGCTGATGAGAGGAACGGACACCTCTGGTACGGGCGCTCCGACATGTTTACCGGGGAGAGGACGGGAACTCGCTTCGGAGCCCTGGACGCCTTCTGGCCCGGAGTCCTGGCGCTGAGTGGGGACATGGATCGGGCCAGCCGGCTCATGGATTCGGTCTACAGAATGTGGACCACCTTCGATGTGGAACCGGAGCAGATGGATTACTCCACCATGGAGGTTGTAAGCCCGGGTTATCCTCTTCGTCCGGAGGCGCTGGAATCGGCCTACATACTCCACCGACTCTCCGGAGGGGAGAGTTTCAAACCCATGGGTTGGGACATCTTCCAGCGCATCGTGAGGTGGTGCCGAAACGAGGTCGGGTATGCCCATCTCGAGGATGTTCGGACCAAGGAACAAGCCGACGGGATGGAAAGCTTCTTTCTGGCAGAAACCCTGAAGTACGCCTACCTCCTCTTCGCACCTCCGGAAACCCTGGATCTGGGGGAAGTCGTCTTCAACACGGAGGCCCACCCCATCACGAGGAGCTGGGAGGAATGAGGGGTTCTTCGAAGGACGAGATGGAGGCCCCGGACCGGGGGAACCCCGGAATCCGAGACCAAGGGATGGTCATCGCCTGTGCATTTGCCGCCGCCCTCTCTCTATCGGCTTGTCTGCCTCCAACTCCGTCCGCCGAGACCGTGAGCCTCTCGGATGGATGGGAATTCCGTTGGGCCGGAGAAGCCACCGGAGTCGGTATGCCGCAGGACCTTCGGGACACCCTCTCGTCATGGCTGCCGGCGACCGTCCCCGGAACGGTGCACACCGATCTCCTGGACCAGGGATTGATCCCCGATCCTTTCTACCGAAACGGGGAAATGAGGGTGCAATGGATCGGCGAGGAAGACTGGGTATACCGTAACACGTTCATAGCAGCCTCCAGCATGCTGGAAAAGGAGGTGGTACAGCTCGTCTTCCACGGATTGGACACCTTTGCCGAGGTTCGATTGAACGGGAACACGATCCTGGAAGCCGACAACATGTTCCGGAGCTGGGTGGCCGATGTGAGGAGACTCCTCAGAGCCGGTGAGAACACACTGGAGATTCTCTTCCGCTCCCCTCTTCCACCGGCCCTGGACGCCAGATCCGCTTTGCCCTACGAACTTCCTGCAGGGAATGACCGGGGTGACCCACCCTCCCGGGTTTTTGTCCGGAAGGCAGCCTATCACTACGGCTGGGATTGGGGCCCTCGCCTGGTCACCAGCGGGATCTGGCGGCCGGTGGAGCTGGTGGGCTGGAGCGGCGGCCGGATCGCAGACCTGCACCTCGCCACCGACTCCATTACCGACGAGGCCGGATTCCTCAACGCGGCCGTGGACATCTCCATCACTCAGGGGGAAGCCGACCGCCGGGCCGCCGGGGGTGACGTTCCCATGATCGTCACTCTCTCCAGTCCTGAGGGAGCCTTCGAGGCGCTGAGTCACCAAATCGCCGTGCAGGCGGGTATCAACCGTGCCGAGTTTTCGGTCCGCATCACGGAGCCCCAGCTCTGGTGGCCCAACGGTATGGGAGAAGCGCATCTCTACACGGTTCAAGCCGATCTCAAGGCCGGAAACAGGGTGGATACCGTCAGCCACCGCGTTGGCATCCGAACCGTCGAGCTGGTCACCGAGCCGGATTCCGTGGGAGAGTCGTTCTTCTTTGAAGTGAACGGCGTGCCGGTTTTCATGAGAGGCGCCAACGTCATACCACTGGACCATTTCTCGCCCAGGGTGACGGAAGAGGACTACCGAGCCCTTTTTGAGGATGTGGTCTGGGCAAACATGAACATGCTCAGGGTATGGGGGGGAGGCATCTACGAGGAGAAAACCTTCTATGACCTGGCAGACGAAAATGGGATACTGATCTGGCAGGACTTCATGTTCGCCAACGGCATGTATCCTGGAGACTCGGCCTTCCTCGCCAATGTTGAAGCGGAAGCCATCCATCAGGTGCGTCGACTTCGGAACCACCCCAGCCTGGCCCTCTGGTGCGGAAACAACGAGATGGATGAAGGTTGGAAGAACTGGGGGTGGGCCAGAAACTACGACACGCCCGGCGACTCCGCGGCCGTGCGCAATGCCTACGAGACCATCTTCCATGAGATCCTGCCCAACGTGGTGGGAGAGCTGGATCCGGGTCGACGGTACTGGCCGTCCTCTCCGAGTCTGGGCTGGGGAGATCCGGAGAGCCTGAACCGGGGGGACAGTCACTATTGGGGAGTGTGGCACGGGCAGGAGGACTTCCAGGTCTTTGCCGAAAAGCTCCCGCGATTTTCCAGCGAATACGGGTTCCAGGCATTCCCTCCCATGGAAACGGTGGAGGCCTTCACCCTACCCAGCGACCGGGGCCTCTTTCATCCCATTGTACTGGCCCACCAGAAGCATCCCATCGGGAATGAGTTGATCCTGGACTACATGGGCCGCGATTACCCGGTACCCGAATCATTCGACGACTTCGTCTATGTGAGCCAGCTCCTTCAGGCCCGTGGTATGGCGGTGGCCTTCGAGGCTCACCGCCGGGCCATGCCCCGGACCATGGGAACACTGTACTGGCAGCTCAACGACACCTGGCCGGTGGTCTCATGGTCCAGCCGCGACTACTTCGGTCGGTTGAAAGCTCTGCACTACAAGACAAGAAAAGCCTTCGCGCCTACCTTGATTTCACCAGTGCTTCACGGCGACACCCTGCAGGTCTGGGGCGTTCGCGATCCTGTGGTGCCGGAACCGGATCCTGCCGCTCTGCTCCTGGAGCTTGTGGATTTCGACGGACCCATCCTGTGGGAGGACTCGATCTCGGTAAGCCTCGGGAAGAACCAGAGCCGGATCCTCTGGCAGGCATCCCCGTCCATCTTCGGGGAATTCGATCCCAGACGAGTGGTGTTTTCCGCTCGTTTACTGGAAGACTCCATCCCCCAGGCAGCCGCCTCATCCCTCCTCTTCTTCCT
>JASFVN010000183.1:0-8694 GCA_050049805.1 Gemmatimonadota bacterium | reverse complement strand
GCGATGCGGCTCACCGTGGCGGCCGGGACACTGGTGATCTTCTCCACGTAGTCCGGCGTGTACTTCTTGACGTGCTCCTTCAGGAGCTCAAAAGCCGGCCGGCACTCCATGCCGTTGACCTGGAAGGTGCCCGTCAGAGCCACTTCGTGGGCTTGGTCTTCATACTGGACCCGGGTCACGTCCGGGTCGTTGTGGGCTTTGGGGCAGTCGTCCGCCAGGTCCCAGACCAGGGGCAGGTTGGTCTCGGGGTCCCTCACGTACCGACCATCGTCCGGCCTGATGAGGTACGGGCCGTTGGTCTTGTACATGAGGTATTCCGCGTCGTAGATGCCGTGTTCATTCAGGAGGGAGTTCACGAGGCCCAGAGCCATGGCTCCGTCGGTCCCCACCTTGATGGGTACCCACTCGTGGCCTTTCGATGCCTGGGCACTCTGGAACGGATCGAAAACCACATTCTTGAACCCCCGGGCCCGGGCGTCTGCTGCCTGGGTGGCGTTTTGTACCGCCACATGCCCCGCCCCGTGGCCCTTGGAGCAGCCGAAGTTCAAAGCATAGTTGCAGTGGGCGAAATCCGGGATGATGGACCAGGCGACGTGCATGATCCCGTTCATGAAGTGGGCGCCGTTCCCGCAGTGGAGCCCTCCCCCGGACACCCAGTAGTTGGGCGTACCGAACCCCTTCATGAAACCGATGACCCCGAAACGAATCTCGGAAGCCTGCGTGGTGGTGGCCTGGAAGAAAGCGCCCCGGGGATCCCTCTCCCGGCACTCCTGGAGCTTCTGGACGATGATGTCCAGGGCCTCCTCCCACGAGATCCTCACGAACTTCGGGTCCACACCGAGTCCCTTCTCCGGGTTGGTCCGTTTCAAGGGGTAGTTCACCCGGTAGGGATCATAGAGCAGGTGGGGGGATGCCAGCCCCTTGGGGCAGATGGCCCCTCGGCCCGTGGGCGCGTCGGGATTCCCCTCGATCTCGGTAACGATGCCGTTTTGGCGGCGAACCTTGATGCCACACATGCAGTAGCACTGTCCACAACAGGTTGGGATCCAGACGTCTTCCTCGATCCGGGTCTGTGCGGCTGTTGCCATGGGTCGACTCCTGCTCACAGGGACAGGTAGTGGGTGTTCGATGGTGGGCGGCCAGGCACGATTCCGGATTGGGGTACTAAGCTGGAATCCGAAGAAGGAAGGCTTGGAAAGTCGGTCATACACGCCCTCACCAGGTGAAGAAGAGACCGCCTCGAGTCAGATTAGATGCCCAGGAGGCCTACGTCAACGAGAGGCGGGGCGCGGGGACTTTTCCCTTGTTCTATTGAAGCTTGAGGCTCTTTGCCCTGGTTCCCTGAGTGAACTTTTGGGAGATCCCCTTGCCGGGAGGCCGGCGGTTCGCAAGCATGGGGACTCGACGCGACGGCGCCCTGGCTTCAGACCAAAGGAAGGCTCCGTGACACGCTCTATGGAATACCATCGGCCCGGATCCCTTACCGAGGCCTGCCATCTCCTTCAAGGTCTCCCACCGGACGCCATTCTCCTCGCCGGGGGCACAGATGTCATGGTGGACCTCCGGCGGGGCACCAAAGCACCCAGCCACCTGGTATCCCTGGCTGATCTCAGGGAGCTTCAGGAGATCCGCCTTGAAGGGGAGACGCTGAGAATCGGTGCCCTCGTGACTCCGGCCCGACTGGAGGGCTCTCCGGAGGTTCGCGCGATGCGGCCGGAGCTCCTGGATGCGGTGGGCGTTTTTGGAACACCCCAGGTCAGGAACCGGGCCACGGTTGGAGGCAATCTCTGCACCGCCGCCTCCTGCGCAGACTTCGCCCCGCTCCTTCTGGCCCTCTCGTCCCGAGTCCTTGTCGCTGCCCCGGATGGAAACCTGGATGTGCCGGCGGATCTGTTCTTCGGGGACCATCGGAAGACGATCCTGGCTGCCGGGCACATTCTCGCCGAGATCCTGGTTCCTGTGCGTAGATCGCATGAGGGGGCGGCCTACGAGACCTTCGGTCTCCGGGCCACCAACTTCATCTCGGTGGCCAGCGCCGCGGCGTTTTTGCGTTTCGACGGAGATACCTGCACAGGAGCCCGTCTTTCCCTGGGAGCCGTGGCGCCCACGCCGATCCTGGTGGAAGCGGCCGAAGAAGGACTGGCGGGGAGCAAGGCAGCCGACGACGACCTTGCTGCCGCGGCTGCCGAAGCCGTGAGGGCGTCCGCTCCCATCACGGACATCAGGGGTTCTGCGGAGCACCGCCGGGAGCTGGTGGAGGTACTGAGTCTCAGAGCCCTCCGGAGGGCCAGGGAAAGGGCGGGGGCTTCGGCGAGTGCGAGTGCCCGGGAGGAAGCATCATGAAGCGTCTCCTGAGCCTTCGCGTGAATGGGGACCCGGTGGAGGTGGCCGTCCGGCCCGACGCCACTCTCCTGCAGGTCCTTCGGAAAGACCTGGGCCTGACCGGTACGAAGGAGGGCTGCGGGTCGGGGGACTGCGGAACCTGCACGGTTCTCCTGGACGGTGAGCCCGTCAATTCCTGCCTGCTCCTGGCGCTGGAGGCGGAAGGCCGGGATGTGGAAACCATCGAAGGGTTGGTGGACCACCCCATTCAAAAGGCCTTCATCGCCCACGGCGCCCTCCAGTGTGGGTTCTGCACTCCCGGCGCCATCATGAGCGCCAAGGCCCTCATCGAGCGAAATCCCCGGCCCACGCGGGAAGAGGCGGCCCAGGCCATGGCCGGCAACCTCTGTCGGTGCACGGGCTACAAGAAGATCCTGGACGCGGTGGTGAACTGGGATCGGGCACCGGATGTCCCGGAGGATACGGATCATGTGGTGGTGGGGCGAAGGGTTCCCCGGATCGATGCTACGGAGCTGGCGTCGGGCCGGGCCGTCTTCACCGACGACATCCGCTTTCCCGGCATGCTCTATGGGAAGATCCTCACCAGCCCCCATGCCCATGCACGGATCCTGAGCCTCGATACCTCCAAGGCCGAGGCCCTGGAGGGGGTCAAGGCCGTCCTCACGGCTGAGGACGTACCCGAGACCTTCTACGGCGTGAGCCCCGCCCGCTACGATGAGCAGGTCCTGGCCAAGGACCGGGTTCGATACGTCGGTGACGAGATCGCCGCCGTGGCGGCGGTGGACGAGGAGACCTGTCTGGAGGCCCTGGATCTCATCGAAGTCGAGTACGAAGTCCTTCCAGCGGTCTTCGACCCCTTTGAGGCCATGGAGGACGGGGCCCCCCAGCTCCACGACCATCCTCGCTTCAAGAACAACATCAATACCCGGGTAGATTGGCACTTCGGGGACGTCGACGAAGGGTTCGCCGAGGCGGATGTGGTGAAGGAGCACACCTTCGTCGGCAACCGCGTTTACCAGCAACCCATGGAGCCCCACTGCGCCATCGCTCGCTGGGAAGACGGCAATCGGCTCACCATGTGGACCGCCACCCAGGTGGTCCACTACGTACAGCACCAGCTTGCCCGGCTCCTGGATCTTGCCGAGGGGGATGTCCGGGTTGTGATGACCCATTGTGGAGGCGGCTTCGGTGGAAAAGCCGAGGTGAACCCCCTGGAGATCTGTTCGGCACTTCTCTCGCGAAAGACCGGGAAGCCGGTGAAGATGCGCTACACCCGGGAGGAGATGATCCGCCACGGACGGGGCCGTCACAAGCAGTTCGTCACCATGAGGATCGGTGTGAAGAAGGACGGCACCATCACCGCCGTCCAGGAAAAGGCGGTCCTGGAGGGCGGCGCCTACTCGTCCTTCGGCATCGTTGCCGTGTACTACGCAGGCGCCATGGTCCCGACCCTCTACAAGATCCCTCACTTCAAGTACGACGGGTACCGGGTCTACACCAACCTGCCGGCCTGTGGGGCCATGCGGGGCCACGGCTGCCCCCACCCCCGCTTCGCCTTCGAGGGTGTCCTGGACATGGTGGCGGAGGAGTTGGGGTTGGATCCCATCGAGGTCAGGCTCAAGAACGCCATGGAACCCGACAGTCAGACCGTGAACGAGCTGGAGGTGGGGTCCTGCGAGTTGGAAGCCTGTCTGAAGGCGGTGCGGGATCGGAGCGGCTGGTCTCAGAAGAAGGGGAAACTCCCGCCGGGGAAGGGGATCGGCATCGGCTGCGGAGGGTTCGTGAGCGGGGCCGGGTATCCCATCTACCGGTCCAAGTTCCCCCATTCCAATGCCATCATCCGAGTCTCTGAAGACGGCAACGCCGCCACCCTCTTCACCGGAGAGGCCGACATCGGGCAAGGATCCAATACGGCCCTCACCCAGGTGGCCGCCGAAGCCATGGGGGTGGACTACGGCGCCATGCGCATCGTAGCGGCCGACACGGAGCGAACACCTCTCGGCCTCGGGACCTACTCCTCTCGGGTGACGCTCATGGGAGGGAATGCCTGCCGCATGGCCGGGGAGGAGGTCAAAAAGCAGGTCCTGGAGGCCGCTTCCAAGATCCTGGAGGTGCCGGCGGAAGAACTCGATGCCCGGGGCGGTGAGGTGTTCGTTACGGCCGACCCGGAGAGGAAAGTGCAGTGGGCCGAGGCGGCCGCCGGGCACTTCTCGGAGAAGGGCCCCCTGGTGGGCAGGGGGTGGTACTCTCCACCGGAAGCCCTGGGAGGAAAGCATAAAGGGTCCACAGTGGGGACGTCTCCGGCGTATTCCTTCTCCGCTTGCGTTGCCGAGGTGGACGTGGATTTGAAGACCGGAAGAGTCAGAGTGACCAATCTGACCGATGCCCATGACGTTGGCACGGCCATCAACCCCATGGCGGTGGAGGGTCAGTGTGAAGGGGCAGGGGTGATGATGCTGTCCGAGGCTCTCCTGGAGGACGTGGCCTTCGATGACGACGGGAGCATCAAGAATCCGAGCCTCCACGACTACCTCATCGCCACCTCCTGCGACGCTCCGGAGATCAACTCCATCATCGTGCCCTCGTACGAGCCGAGAGGGCCCTACGGAGGGAAGGAGTGCGGGGAAGGATCCACACTCCCTCTCATCGGGGCCATCGCAAACGCCGTCTCCGATGCCATCGGGGTCCGGGTGAGCGAGCTGCCCATCACTCCCGAACGGGTCAGGGCCATGATACGGGAGAGAGACGACCGGAAAGAGTGATCCATCGTGCAAAGGCCCCTCTCGCCCGATCGCAGTCGGGCAATGGCAGTCGGGCCTGGTGATCCACCCATTGAAGGGAGCGGAAGAATAAGATGCCGGAGGCGATTCAGGGGAAAGTGTTTGTTGCCGGAGACGACGTAAACACCGACGAGATCATTCCCGCCCGCTACTGCGCCACCACCGATGTGGCGAGCCTGGGGCAGTACGCCTTGGAAGACCTTCATCCCGATAAGAGCCCAGGGGGTGTGCCCTTCCAACCTGGAGAATACCAGATCGTCTTGGCCGGGGAAAACTTCGGATGCGGTAGCTCCAGGGAGGTGGCGCCGGTGGCCCTGATTCACGCCGGCGTGAAGGCCGTCGTGGCTCGGTCCTTCGCCCGGATCTTTTATCGGAACGCCGTGAACTGCGGCCTTTTCCTTTCTCTTAATCCGGAGGTGGGAGCTGGCGCCTCTACGGGGGATGAGATCGAGCTCGATCCGTCGGCCGAGTCCTTCTGGGAGGGGATCGCTCCCATCCATCGTACCATCATCGAGGCCGGGGGGCTGACGGCTTTCAACAAGAGTGGCAAGGAGGCGCCCCAGGAGAGCGCTTCCCCGAGGCCCATGACCCACGGGCAGAAGATCCTGGCCAGGGCCGCCGGCCTGGACTTCGTAGAGCCCGGGATGACGGTCTTCGCAGAAGTCGACAAAGCCATCACCCACGAGTTGGTTCTTCCAGTGGCCGCCAAACAGTTGGAGGCTGCATACGGAGACGGATTCAAAATCTGGGATCGGGAAAAACTCCTGGTGACCGTAGACCATACGGTCCAGATCCCACTGATTCGAAAAGACGAGCGTTCCAGGGAAATGGCGGAGGGGGTGGCCCGCTTCGTGGAGGACCAGGGTCTACCCCATGCGTTTCTGCCCTTGGCTCCTTTTACCAGCCAGGGGATCTGTCACGTCCTCTTCCCTGAAGAAGGTCTCCTGAAGCCGGACATCCTCCTCATCGGAACGGACTCCCATACCTGTACCTACGGTGCCTATGGAGCCCTCTCCGTGGGTGTAGGGACCACCGACCTCACCGAAGTCATGGCCTCGGGCCGGATCTGGCTCAAGGTTCCGGAGAGCATCAGGATCGATCTCTCGGGCCGGATGCCCAGGGGGGTCCATGCCAAAGACGTGATACTGCACATCCTCAGCCGCGTGACCATGAATGGCTTCACCGACGCCGTGGTGGAATTTACCGGGCCGGGCCTGGAGCATCTCACGGAGGACGATCGCTCCACCATTGCCAACATGGTGGTGGAGGGTGGGGGTACCTGCGGTCTGTTCCCTGTTGGCGCGGTGGCGGCCGACGCGGACGCCGTCTTCCGGAAGGAGATGTCCTTCGACCTGGGAAGCCTGGAGCCTTACGTGGCGCCGCCCTTCAAGCCTGACAACGGGATTCCTGTCGTCGACCTGGAGCCCACGTCCATCGACGTGGCCTGGATCGGGAGCTGCACCGGTGGAAAGTTGGAAGACCTGGCGGCAGCGGCGGAGGTGGTGGCCGGAAAGCGGGTGGCACCGAGCGTTCGCCTGATCGTATCCCCCGCGACCTTACGCACCATGGAGAAGGCGGGAGAGCAGGGGTATCTCAGGGCCTTCCTGGAGGCTGGGGGGCAGGTCATACCGCCCTCTTGCGGTGCCTGTCTGGGTATGGGTCCGGGGACTCTGAAAGAAGGCGAAGTAGGGGTGTTCGCATCCAACCGGAACTTCAAGGGGAGGGCAGGGGCCGGTTCCGTCTACCTGGCTTCACCTGCCACCGTCGCGGCTTCGGCGCTGGAAGGAAAGATCGCGGACCCGAGGCGTTTTCTGAGCTGAATCGGGGGCTGGCTCAGCTCCTCCTTACTCGTCCCGGGTCCTGCCCGTGACCATGCGCCGCACCTTCTCACGGATGGTGCCCGCCGCCACGTGCACGTAGTCCGGATGCTCGTGCATGTCGATCTCGGCGGGGAGGTTCAGGAGGTCCGAGTCCGGAGGAACGACGGCGAACTCCTGATATTTCCTCAGTGTCCCCCGCCAATTTCCCACCAGGGTTTCGTAGCCGTCGTGGATCTCTCTGAGGTAGTCCAGGGAGATGGTCTGCGCGTATTCGTCTCCTGATTCGGCCCGGGCCAGCCGTCTCTTCTCCAGAACCTCCGGCTCCGTCCGGAGATAGACAAGCAGATCCGGAAGGCGAATTCGCTCCCGCTCCAGGGTTTGATAGAGGAGAGTCCAGTAGAGGTGGGCGTGAGCCGGCGGCATCTCCCCCGAGTCGATCATCCGCTGGACGAAGACCTCGGGGCCGTCCAGGAAGGGACGGTCCTCGAGAATCAGCACCCCCTTCTTTGCTTTTCGGGTCATGAGATGCCGGATCTCACGCTGCTGCAGGACGCGCATGTGGAGAAAGGCCGTCTCGGTGGGGAAGATGTTCGCCACCCGATCCTGGTAGAAGAGGGCGAGACACTGGTCGGTGAGGGACCCCTTCTCGACTCTCTCCGAGAAGGCGTGGGTCTCGCCGGCGTCGAGGATACTCTCCAACTCCGTGCGGTATGGATCGGCGGCCAGGGCGTTCATGAGGGTGGTCTTCCCTGAGAAGAGGTTCCCCATGATTCCGATGTGAAAATTCCCGAAGGCCATCTCGATGTCCTCCCGATGCGGGCTCCTCGGGACCTCCCCGTAGCCCTTGAACCTTGGACTCTGGCTTTCGCCGAGTATACCGATGCCGCGGGAGGTCGTCTAGCGGACCCGCACAGCTGGAATGCTGGTGAGGTTCCGTCCGCCTTCGTACAATGCTCTGTTCGAATCTTTCCTGGGAGGATCCCTTGATTTCAATGAATGCCTCTCGACCTGGAAGGGGAGCGTCTCTCCTCCTGGCCGTTGTTGCTCTGGCGGCCTGTAGGGGGGGTGGGGATTCTTCCGGGGCTTCGGAAGGCCGGGATATCATCCTGGCAACGACCACCAGCACCCAGGACTCCGGGCTGCTCGATGAACTTCTCCCCCTCTTCCAGAACCAGACCGGGTACCGGGTGAAGACCATCGCCGTGGGTACCGGGGAGGCCCTGGCCATGGGGAGCCGGGGGGATGCCGACGTCTTGCTGGCCCACGCCCCCGACCAGGAAAAGGACGTTGTGGCATCGGGGGCGGCCATCAACCGCCGGATCGTCATGCACAACGATTTTCTGATGGCCGGGCCCGAGGACGACCCGGCCGGGATTCGAGGGGGCAGCGACGGGCCGGAGGGTGTGGCTGCCATCGCCCGAACCGGGTCCACGTTCGTGAGCAGGGGGGACAATTCGGGTACTCACATTCGGGAGATGAGCCTCTGGGATGCGGCGGGCATCCGACCTGAAGGCGATTGGTATGTATCCACCGGCCAGGGAATGGGACCGACCCTGATGATCGCAGCCGAGTTGGGGGCGTACGTCCTCACCGACCGGGGAACCTACCTGGCCATGCGGGAGCGGACAGGCCTGGTCCCCCTTATTGAGGGAGACCCAGGCTTCCTGAACATCTACTCGGTGTTGGAAGTGAACCCCGACCGCTTCCCAAGGGTCAATCATGCTGGGGCGGCTGCGTTCAGTGACTTCATC
>JASFVN010000182.1:0-8775 GCA_050049805.1 Gemmatimonadota bacterium | reverse complement strand
AAGAAGTCCTGGAAGCCCTGGGCGTAGCCGTGATGATGGGAGGAGGGCCCTCGTTCGCCTACGCCACGCATGTCCTGGAGGCCCTGAACGAGTTCGCTGAGTCGGCGGAGTAGCCGAAGCGAGCAAAGGGCGCCGTAATGCGGCGCCCAATGGCGGGCCCAAGGGACACAGGTGCCGGATCACCGATCTCATTCGACCTGCATGGCCCGCAACGGGTCCACACGGGTCGCGCGTTGGGCCGGTAGGAGGCTGGCCAGTGCTCCAATGACCAGTAGCCCCATGCCCACGCTCACGAACGTAAGGGGGTCCGTGGCCCCGACCTGGTAGAGCTGGGCCTGGAGGAGCCGGGTTACCCCGAAAGCGCAGGCGAACCCTACCCCGAGCCCAACCACCACCAGCACGAGCCCTCGGCCCAGCACCGAACGCATAACGTGGATCCCGGTGGCGCCGAAGGCCACCCGAATACCGATCTCCCGTGTTCTCCGGGACACGTAGTAGGCTAGAACTGCGTACAGGCCGGTCATGGAGAGGAGGAGAGCCGTGACGGCAAAGAGTGCCGTGGCCAGGCCCAGCACCCGGTTCCCCGTCAGGGAGGCAGAGACGACGTCCTCCATCGACGACACCTCGGTGAGGGGGGCGTCCGGGTCCCGCTCACTGACCTTCCGGCGGATCGCGGGTACCAGGCTCGCCATATCCCTCTGAGCCCTCACTATCAGCGCCCTCGAATTGGAGGGTATGGGGTGGATCTCTTCGTAGCCGAAGTACATCTGATACCCGGGGCTTCGGCTCACCGCCGTGATACGCATGTCACCCACCACGCCTACGATCTCGTACTCCCTCACCTCGGCCATGATGAAGTTGACGCTCAGGCGACGGCCGACGGGATCCTCCTGGGGGAATAGGGCCTCGGCCAGGGCCTGGTTCACCACCACAGGGGGTAACGGGCTGTCCAGGTCCCGTCGGTCGTGATCTCGCCCCTGCAGAATCGGAACGCCCATTACATCGAAGTACGAGGGCGTAACGAAGCGCGCGAACGCCAACGGAGCCCTCCGCGTTTCATCCGGAGGACGCTCCGGGTCCCAAACGCTCCAATTGGTGAAGGGGTGCCGGATGGGAACTTTGTCCACAAAGGAGGCCGACACCACCTCGGGCATGGCCCGCACGTCGTCGAGGACCCCTTGGAAGAACTGGGTCATGGCTGCCGGATTGTCGTACTTGAGGGGTTCGACGGACAGGTGGGCCGCCATGAGGTTCTCGGCCTGGAAACCCAGGTTGGTGGTCTGCAGTTGAACGAAGCTACGGATGAGAAGCCCCGATCCGGTAAGAAGTACCACGGAGAGGGCGACCTGGGCCGCCACCAGTCCACCTCGAACTCGCCCGCTTTTACCTCCCGAAGTGGTCCGCAGGCTGTTCCTCAAATCCTCCGACGGATTGGCCTGAGATGCCGTGACTGCGGGTGCGGCACCGAAGAGGAGGGCGGTGCCCAGGGAAGCCAGAAGGGCGAAGCCGAGCATGGGCCCTGACAGGCCTACTTCGGAGATCCCCAGGAGGTCGAGGGGGAAGAGCGTCAGGATGATCCGCTGGACCCAGAGGGCCAGAAGGACCCCCAGGCCACCGGCAGCTACGGCGAGGAAGAGGCTCTCTGTGAAGAGCTGGCGAACGAGTCGTTGCCGCTTGGCCCCCAGGGCGGTGCGGACGGAAAGCTCCATCCGCCGGAAGGTGGCCCGTGCCATCAGGAGCCCGGCCACATTCCCGCAGGCGATGAAGAGGAGGAGTCCCGTGGCCCCCATCAGGACAAGGAGCGCCGGGCGGTATCCCTCGGCCAGCGCTTCTCCCAGGGGGGTGAGCCGAAATCCCTTGTTCTCGTGAGTATCCGGGTAGCCCTCCGCCAGTCGGGCGCTGATGACGTCGATCTGGGTCTGGGCCTGCTCCAGAGTGACCCCCTCTCTCATCCGCCCTACCGCCTGCCAGGAGTGGGATCGGCGATTCTCCGTATCAAACATGCCATGGCGCACCGGGATCCAGGCATCGACGGGAAGCCGAAAGTAGAAGCCGGGCGGCATGATCCCCACCACCGTCACGGTAGACCCGGCGATGTTGAAGGTGCTGCCCACAACATCCGGATCTCCACCGAACCACCGTTGCCAGAATCCGTGGCTGATCACCACGACCTCTGGGGCGTTTGGCTCCGCTTCCGCGGGAATGAAGGCGCGCCCAGCCTGAGGCTCCACCCCCAGAACCCGGAAGAAGTCCACCGTAACCAGGCTGGCGGCAGCCATGTCCGGAGTATCGTTTCCGGTGACCGGAACAGGCATGGTGTTGGGCATGAAAGCCGCCATGTTCTGGAAGGCATCACTCCCGTCCTTGTAGTCGAGATAGTCGGGGAAGGAAGCGTAGCGGCTCACATTTCCGCTGTATGTCGTTCGACCCACCACCAGACGGCTCGGGTCCGGATAGGGCTGGGAGCGGAAGAGGGCTGCATCCAGTATGGAGAACATGGCGACGGTGGCCCCGATTCCCAGCGCCAACATCATCACCACGGCCGTGAAGAACGCGGGGCTCTTACCCATTCCGCGGAGGGTGTAGCGTAGGTCCTGCCGAAGATCGTCCAATCCCCTGGCGCCCCGAACATCACGGACCTGCTCTTTCGCGCGCTCCACCCCCCCGAACTCAACGAAGGCCCTGCGCCGGGCCTCCCCGGGGCTCATTCCCTTCTCGATGTGCTCCCTGATCTCACGGTCCAGGTGGTACTGGAGCTCCTCGTCAAGCTCGTCCTCCGCCCGTCCCTTGCGAAAGAGCACCTCCAGCCGCCAAACCAATCTCCGTATCCAGTGCATCTTCATTCCCCCACAGGATCATCGGATTCCCATGCTCACCTTCCGCCCCGCCCGGGTATTTCCCTCACTTCGTCCCGAGAACCCTTTCCATGGCTCCTACGAAGAGGCGGAAGTCCGCATGTTCCTGAGTCAGCGCCTTTCTGCCGGCCCGGGTCAGCTCGTAGACCTTCACCCTCCGATCTTCCTCCGAGATCTCCCACCTCGACTTGATGAGGCCGCGGTCCCGCAGGCGGTAGAGGGCCGGGTAGAGGGATCCCTGTCCCACTTCCAGCACCCCGCCGGACATTTGCTGGATCCGCTTGGAAATCCCCCAGCCGTGGAGGGATTCCAGGTCCAGGGTCTTCAGGACGAGAAGGTCGAGAGTACCCTGGAGCAGGTCGGCTTTTTTCCGTGTCACGGCGTTCCTCCTTTCCGCAAATTGTCGCCCTTCATGATATTATGACGCTCGACAACAAGGATTGGTTTCAATCGTCTCGATAGAAGCCTCCCGGATGGATCGTGTGGGATAGGAGGAGGGAGTGCCCGCAGGAGACCAGCCACACCAAGGGAAAACCGCAAGCCCTTCCGTTCGAAGGACTCAAGGCTTTCACGGGCCTAGGCTGCCTCGAGCCGGAGGCCGCGGTCGCGGTCAAATAAGTTTCAGCTGAAACGCCTTGTCGTTAATCGGCCCCCAGCGATGCTTTTTGTGACGTTTCCCATGAGTCCCCCGGGGTCCACTACCGCCCTCAGACTTATCAGGCCCCTCTCAAATGGGCCAAATCCCGGCATTTTGCCGTACTTTCACGGGTAGGACGCACGATCTGCCGTACTTTTCCGGCAAACATGCCGGAATATGCCGTGACTTACTGGCCCAGTGACCGGCCCAACGCTTGGTGTACCGACCTACGAATGAATCCGGTTTTCGTCACTCCTCCCGCAAGACTCGCATGGGCTCCACCCGGGTCACCCGCCTGGCAGCCAGAACGGCGGCAAGGACGCACAACGTCCCCATGAGAAGCATAGCGCCCAAATAGGTCTGGAGATCGAAGGCCCCGGTCCCGAATACGAACGCCGAGAGAAAGCGGGCAGTGGCGAGGGCCCCCATGAGACCCACGACCATCCCCAGGGCTCCTGCCCGAAGGGTCCCCAGCGCCATCATCCCGATCAGGCCTCCGTTCTCCGCCCCGAGGGCCTTACGGATGCCCATCTCGCGGTTGCGGTAGGCAACGCTCCTGGCTGTGACGCCGAAGACCCCCACCAGAGCCAGGAATGTGGCGAGGAGTCCGAAAGTAGTGATCAAGAGTGTCCGGAACCGCTCGGCACCAGCCGACTCCATCACCAGGGCCTCCATGGTGGTTTCCTGAGCCAGAGGGATGGTGGAGTTCGCCGACCGGAGGGCCTCTCTGAGGCGAGGCACCAGGTCCTGGGCAGGCCCTCTTCCCCGGGCCACGATGCTGACGGCACCCAGGTGGTCGGATAGGGGACGATACACCATCGGAAAGGGCTCCTCCGTCAGATGCCGCTCCCTCACGTCACCCACGATCCCGACGATTCGATGGGCGGTGCCGCCCTCACTGACGGTGGCTCCCAGCGGTGATGCGTCGGGCCAGAAGCGACGGGCCATGGTCTCATTGATCAGGGCCACCGGCCCCGAGGATGGGGCCCCGGAACCATCCTGAAAAATCTCCCCCGCCAGGAGGGGAATCCCCATGGCCTCGAAATATCCGGTAGATGCCTTGTGCTCCCGGGCGGTGACCGGCACGGGCTCGTCGATCCCGCCCCCCTCCACCTGGAACGTCGTCCCGGATATCAGGCCCGGGAAGGGGAGGCCGTCGATCGCCCCGAACGCGACCACGCCAGGAATGGCCTCAACCCGTCCCAGGACAGCCCTCCGGAATTCCTGAGCCGCGCTCAGGCGGGAGTCGGCATCGTCACCCAGGAGGCGGGAAGAAACCTGAGCCCGAATGGTGGCCACCCCTTCGGCCTCGAACCCAGGATCGACTCTCCTCAGCTCGTTGAGACTCCGGCCCAGTATCCCCGCGCTCACGAGGAGGACCATGGTCAGGGCGAGCTCTCCCGCCACGAGAGCCGACTGGGTCCTCCGGCCCCCTCCCACGCGGCCTCTTCCCCCGCGCTGAAGGACCGCGTGGATCGAGTGCTTGTGCTGGAATACCGCCGGGGCGAACCCGAACACCAGGGCGCACACCACGCCAGCAAGAACGGCCACCAGGAGAACGTTCTGATTGACCTCCACGTTCTGGAGTCGTGGAAGAGCCGGGCCCAGGGCCAGGAACGCCCGGACGCCCAGGGGGGTGAGAGCCATGCCTACGAGACTGCCGGCCAGGCCGAGGATCAGGCTCTCCGTGAGCAGCTGCTGGCCGATGCGCCGGCGGCTGGCTCCCATGGCCACCCGGGTAGAGATCTCCACCCGACGGTCGATAGCCTCTCCCAGCAGAAGGGTGGCGGCGTTCCCGCACGCGATGAGCAGAAGCAGTCCCGAGCTGAACAGGAGGAGGACGAGAGGTGAGCGGTGTCCCGCTACCACCTCCTCCCTGGGAGGCGTCAGGCGGAACACGGTATCCTCGTGCCGAGGGGACGGACCCAGGATACCGGTGACTTCGGCCAGAGCCTGGTCCCGGGACACCCCTGGGAGAATGCGCCCCACGGCTTCCAGATCCCGGCTGCCGTTGTCGGCCTGGCGGTTCCACTGCACAGGAACCCAGACCTCCCGATCCCCGACATCGATGGCGGAGTTGAAGAGGTTGTAGAGGGTGCTATGTACGCGGACACCTTCGGGAAGGACCCCGATGATCTCGAAGGGCTCTCCGTCCAGGCTCACCGCGCGGCCCAAGACCCCGGGATCGGACCCAAAACGGGTTTGCCAGAGGTCGTATCCGATCACGGCCAGCCGGGGGGCTCCGGGACCGTCTTCTCCGGGGAGGAACGTCCGCCCCAGGACCGGCCGGATGCCCAGGAGGGGAAAGAGGCTGGAAGTGGCTTCCCCAGACTCCAGCCTCACGGGATCTCCTACACCCGTGAGGGTGAGGGTCCCGCTCCGGTGCCCGGCGACATCGGAGAAGGTCCGGTTTTCCTCCCTGAGGGTGGCGTACCCCTCCCAGGTGAGACCGATCTTGTCCCAGGCCTCCGAGAGAAGCGGGTCCTCCCTCCACCCAGGCCAGGTCCCCCAGATGAGCACCAGCTCGTCGGGATCCTCGTAAGCCATGTCTTTCAGAAGGATGCCGTCTACCAGGCTGAAGACCGTGGTGGAAGCCCCGATGCCCAGCCCCAGGGTCCCCACCACAAGAACCGTGAAGAGAGGGCGTTTCCGAAGGGTCCTGAGCCCGAATCGGACATCCCTGAGAAGGCTGCTCGGCGCTGAGCCACTGCCCCGTCGCAGGGAGACATCTCCCGGGGCATCCACCCGAACCCGCCCTCCGAACCCGCTGATGAGGGCTTGCCGAAGCTCTTTCCGGAGCCATCGATCTCCAGCTCCCGTTCCCTCAGACTGTTCCTTGAGGAGGTGGAGCTCGTTCAGCTCCTCGAAGAAACGCTCCGCCTCCTCCCTCCCCAACCGCCTGGCCAGGAGCCACCGCACCAGGGCCTTCATGAGGCACCATCCAATTCGACGGCGACGCCTTCCCAGAGCCCCAGCAGGGACTCCCGCATCTCCCTCAATTTCTCCATCCCAGCCGGGGTGACCCGGAAATAACGCCGGGCCCGCCGCCCCCCTTCCTCTTTCTTTTCCAGCTCCGACCTGAGAAAGCCCTTCTCCTCCAGGCGCCGGAGGGCGATGAACACGGCGGACTGGGCCGGGGATCGGTTCGTGCGGGCCTCGATCTCCAGGACGACGGAGACGGAATAGGCTTCGTCCTTCAGACGAAGGGCTGCCAGAAGGACCTGGTGTTCCAGGTCTCCCAGGGCGTCTCGGGACACGGCTCACCTCTCGGGCTGGGATTCACTATAGTTGCTATGTCTTGAGACGCGTTGAAAGCAAGAAAGGTTTCGCTGATCTTGCGTTCGGTGTGAAAGAGGAAGCTCGGCTCCTGAATTGGAAATGCCCCGCCCAGACCAGCAAGTCCAAGCGGGGCAACAACCTCTGAAAAATGGGCCTGGGTAGACTCAGGTCCGGAGGCCGCGCCAGCGGCCGGAGACGATCGAGGATTGGCCGGAGGCCAACCGGAGATCCACTACCGACCTCACGCTTATCAGGCCCCTGTCAAATGGGCCAAATCCCGGCAAAATGCCGTGATTTCACGGGCAGGACGCACGATCTGCCGTACATACCGGCAAACATGCCGGATTATGCCGGGATTTACCGGCCCAATGACGGGCCCAAAGCGAGACCTGGAGGGCTCAGCCGGCCGCCCGCCGCGCCCGAGAGACCTACCTAATGCGGAATCCTCTTCGCATCACTCCACCAGAGGTGATGGGAGACCTGCAGGCTAACCACCCAGGAGAGGCACCCCGATCTCCTCGGCCACGGCCTGAAACCGGGGATGGTCGTAAAAGTCCTCCCAACCCGAGAGGCCGATGTACGGGAGGTTCGGGTCATGTTGTTCGAGAGAGCGCTCCAACCAGTCCAGCGCCTTCTCCGACTCCCCGGCCCCCCTGAAAAAGACGGCGATGTAGAAGGCAGGCTGATAGGTGTCTTCGAAGCGATCGGCCATAGCCTCCGCAGCCCGCCTCCGGGCCTCCCGGCTGCCGCCTTCCTCCATGCCCCGATCCATGGCCGTGACGACCCAATCCCAGCCGTTGACCGCCATTTCGTTCCGATACGACCGCGTTTCCTCGTCCGTCAGACCGGCTCGTCGGTAGGCATTGGCGAGGTTGTAGTGGCCGAAGCCGACACCAGGATTGTCCTCGAACATGGCCTCCAGAACCTGGATCCCCTCCTCCGGAGGCCCTGCAAAAGCGAGGATGGTCCCGTAGAGCCCCACCACGAGGGAGTTCCGCGGATCGAGTTGCACTGCCCTCTCTCCCTGGCGACGGGCCTCGTCTGGCCGGCCCATGATCATGAGCATGTGGCCGTAGAATGCCTGGCCTTCAGCGTCGTTGGGATCCAGACGCAGAGCTCGCTCCATCTCATCGATTCCCCGCTCGTACTCCCAATCCCGCCAGAAGAGGTACTCCGCCGCGGCGGTTCTTGCCGCGGCAAGTCCCGGATCCAATTCCAGGGCCCTCTCAAGATGCCGATCCATGACGCCGCGGGCGTCAAGGAGGCTGACCAGCTGCCATTGGGCCCGATTTGCCCAGACGTTCGCCACGCCGAGGTGGGCTGGGGCGTAGAGGGAGTCGATGTCCAGGGCCGCCTGGAAGTAGTCCAGTGCGCGGTCGAAATCCTGCGGTGTGAAGCGTCTTAGGTGGGATCTGCCCAACAGAACGTACTCGATGACCTGTGGATCCACCGAGGGACGCTCGGCGAGGCGGGCTTCGGCCTGTTCCGAGAGCACGGCTCCGATGGCCTCGGCGATCTCCGTCGACACGGCCCGGTACAGACCCAGCACGCTTTGCACCCTGGAAACGAAGGTCTGCGAAAAGACCGGCAGCTGGCTGCGGGCCTCCAGAATGCTGACGTCGACCACCACGCTGTCGCCCTCCCGGGCCACAGCGGGCTGGATAAGGGCATCGACCCCCAACTCGGAGGCGATTTGATGAACGGACTTTTCGGTGTCGCGGTACTGGAGCACCGACTGCCGCGCTATGACAGCGATACCGGCTCGCTGGAGCTCCGTGACCAGGGCCTCGTGGACGCCGTCCACCCAGTGCTCCTGCGCCGGGTCCCGGGTCATGTTCGACGCGGGGAGAACCGCCAGAATCCGGATGGCCGGCGCAGTCAGCGTCTCCCACCCCCACCAGCCCCCCAGGCCCAGAACCGCGAAAACCCCAATCCCAGCGACCGCCCGGGTCCACCGACGTCGGGCCGCACGCCGCTCCTCTGTGGCCTGAGCCTCGGCGGTCA